>JAKSMA010000018.1 GCA_024400895.1 Muribaculaceae bacterium
AACAGCGAATTCTCTGGCCGCAAACTCGGCTCGCTTCGTTTGCCTAAGGGTTATGGCCTCAACGCCACTCGTGTGAATCGTGCAGGTCTCGACCTTCTTGCCAATCCAAACCTTTCGCTCCAGGTGGGCGACCGCATCACAGTGGTGGGTCAGTTGGAAGACATCAACCGTCTGGCAGCGCGTCTTGGCAACTCGATGAAGCGTCTTGATCATCCAAATATGTTCACCATTTTCATTGGTATTTTCATTGGTATCGTAGTGGGGTCTATTCCATTTGCTTTGCCAGGAATGTCTGTTCCGATGAAACTCGGTTTGGCTGGAGGTCCACTCGTAGCTGCCATTCTCATTGGTCGCTATGGACACAAGGTGAAACTCGTGACCTACACATCATCAAGCGCCAACCTCATGCTGCGCGAATTAGGTATCTGCCTGTTCCTCGCATCAGTGGGGCTGGCTGCAGGTACGGGCTTCGCCGACACAGTGTTCAATGGCACTGGCGCAAAGTGGGTGCTCTATGGTTTCCTTATCACTTTCATACCTCTCATCATCGTCGGTCTTGTGGCTCGAGGTAAGTTTAAACTCAACTATTGCGCACTTATGGGCTTGATTTCCGGTAGCACCACCGAGCCACCAGCACTTGCCTATGCCAACAAAACTGCTGGCAACGATGCACCTGCAGTGGCTTACTCTACCGTGTATCCACTCACTATGTTTATGCGTGTGGTTACGGCGCAGATACTTGTGATGACGCTACTGTAGCCCATCTTTTGAAGGTGATTATTTGCTTTTTCGCAACGATTTTTGGGTAATACATCAAAAATAATTATATTTGTAATCCAATAGACAGCGGTACTACAACCCTCTGTGAATAAGAAATTAAGATGGCATCAAGAACGAAAGATAAATTGATAGATGTGGCTCGTCAACTCTTCGCCCATAAAGGCGTGGAGAACACTACGATGAACGACATTGCATCGGCCAGCGATAAAGGTCGACGCACCATCTACACCTATTTCAAAAGCAAAACAGAGATTTTCAATGCCGTTGTCAATCGCGAGGCGCAAAGCATTATAGAGCGTATTGCCGACATCCCATCAATGCCGATTCCTCCTGAGGAGAAACTGATGAATTTCATCTTCTTGCGCTTTGAGGCTGTGAAAGATGTGGTGGGACGCAATGGGTCGCTGAAAGCAAGTTTCTTCCTTGATGTGCGCAGAGTGGACCGTATTCGCCGCGTGAACAAGCACAAGGAAATCGTGCTGCTGAAGGAGATTCTCAACGAGGGTGTGCAGCAAGGCGTGTTCCGCATTAAGCATGTCGACAAGACTGCGGAAATCCTGTTGATGGCTATGCAGGGGCTTGACTTACACTATATTCGCGACAGTTTTGCCGACCTGGGCATCAATAAACTCAAGCTGCGTGAATACATCAAAGATTTTGTGCTCAATGGAATTCAAACTCACGGCGAGACAGAACAATAAAGTAAAAACATATTTTATCAACTATAAAAAACAAAAAAGAAAACAATGAAATTACTTGAAGGAAAAGTTGCCCTGATTACAGGCGCTGCTCGTGGCATTGGTAAGGCTATCGCATTGAAGTATGCACAAGAGGGTGCTGATATTGCATTCACCGACCTCGTAATCGACGAAAATGGTAAGGCTACAGAAGCAGAAATCGCAGCTCTTGGCGTGAAGTGCAAAGGTTATGCAAGCAATGCTGCCGACTTCGCTCAAACCGAAGAAGTTGTTAACGCTATCAAGGCAGACTTTGGCAAAATCGATATTCTCGTAAACAATGCTGGTATCACCAAGGACGGCTTGATGCTCCGTATGACTGAAGCTCAATGGGATGCAGTTATCACTGTTAACCTCAAGTCAGCGTTCAACTTTATCCACGCTTGTGTGCCCATCATGATGCGTCAACGCTCAGGCTCTATCATCAACATGTCGTCTGTAGTAGGCGTTCATGGTAATGCTGGTCAATGCAACTATGCTGCTTCAAAGGCTGGTCTCATCGCTTTGGCTAAGTCAATTGCTCAAGAAATGGGTCCTCGTGGTATCCGTGCCAACGCTATCGCTCCAGGTTTCATCGAAACTGCTATGACTGCCGCACTTCCTGAAGAAGTACGCAAAGACTGGATGACCAAGATTCCAGCTCGCCGTGGTGGTCAAGTTGAAGATATCGCAAATGTGGCTACATTCCTTGCAAGCGACATGTCAAGCTATGTAACTGGTCAAGTTATCCAAGTTGATGGCGGTATGAACATGTAATTCTTTTAGAGAAAGAATAATTTTTAAAATCATACTTATTGGTTCTCGACCACATGGCCGAGAACCATTTTTTTAGTCCAGAAGGTGCTGTGCTTTCAAGGTTTTAATTGAATAAATTGTGTATGAATGTACGGGTAATTTGCAATTACAGGGCTTGATACTGTATCAATTTTGCATTAACATGAATTAACAATATTTTATCTTAGGAAATATTTGCTTTTTATCATATTTAGCCTTAAATTCGCAATAAATACTAAAAACCAAACAAAACCGACATCACGAGCTAAGATGAAATTAACGGAAAAATTACCAAATCTTACCTACAAGCAGAAGATTGCGGCAATCACGCTGGCTGGCATCATTGTCGGCTTGGGTGCACTTACTTGCTATCTTCTTCGCTTCCACACTTATCTTGGTAATGATTCTTCTGCATGTGTGAACTGCCATATCATGACGCCATATTATGCTACTTGGTCGCATAGTTCACACGCCCGCGACGCCAACTGCAACGATTGCCATGTGCCTAACGATAATTTTATCCACAAATACGCTTTCAAAGGTGTGGATGGCATGAAGCATGTTTTTGCATTTGTCTCTCGCAGTGAGCATCAGGCTATCATGGCAGAGGAAGGAAGTGCTGAAGTGATTATGGACAACTGCATTCGTTGCCACACTCAGCTCAACCAAGAGTTTGTGAACACTGGTAGAATTGATTACATGCAAGCAAAACGTGGAGAAGGCAAGGCCTGCTGGGATTGCCATCGCAATGTGCCTCATGGCGGTATGAACTCGCTTTCGAGCACCCCATACGCCGAATCACAGACACCACTGCAAAATGCTCCAAAGCCTGAATGGGTGGAGAGTGCACAATCTAAATAACCTATCACAACAGTTTTTTTCATACAGATAACAATAAAATAACTACTATATGGCAAAACAACTAAAAAAATGGCAAGGCTGGCTGCTCTTTGGCGGCGCTCTTGCTGTGGTCTTTATTTTAGGCCTTCTGGTTTCGTCGTTGGTTTCACGTAATGCGGAAGTTGCAAGCGTGTACAACAATCGTCAAAACCCAATGACCGACTCCATCGTGTCGCAGAATGAGAAGTTTGCTCAGGATTTCCCTCGTGAATACGAATCTTGGGCCATGACAGAAGACACCACTTTTGAAAGTGAATTCAATGGCTCGGCTGCTAAAGATGCACTTGAACAGCATCCTGCAATGGTTATCAACTGGGCGGGATATGCATTCTCTCGCGATTACAACACTCCACGAGGCCACCATCACTGTATTGACGACCTCCGCGAAATTCTTCGCACAGGTGCACCAAACACCGACGAGAAGGAGATGCAGCCTGGCACCTGCTGGACTTGTAAAGGTCCCGACGTGCCTCGCTTGATGCGCGAAAAGGGTTTGGACAACTATTATTCCGCAAAATGGAGTGACTGGGGTAGCGAAGTGGTCAACTCTGTGGGTTGTTCCGACTGCCACGATGCTCGCACTATGGATCTCAAGATTTCTCGTCCTGCACTTGCCGAAGCATTCGCTCGCCAAGGTAAAGACATCAAGAAAGCCACTCATCAGGAAATGCGTTCGCTCGTGTGTGCACAATGCCACGTTGAATACTATTTCGCAGGCGACAAGAAGCACCTTACCTTCCCATGGGACAAGGGTTTCACTTGCGAAGATATGGAAGCATATTACGACAGTGTGCAATTCAAAGATTTTGAGCACAAGATTTCAAGAGCTCCAATCTTGAAGGCTCAGCACCCAGGCTATGAAACTTCTATGATGGGTATCCATGCTCAACGCGGTGTTTCATGTGCCGACTGCCACATGCCTTACATTAGCGAAGGTGGAGTGAAATATTCCGACCACCATGTGATGAGCCCACTGGCGCATATCGACCGTACATGCCAAACATGTCACCGTCAGGATGCAGAAACGCTTCGCCAGAATGTGTACGACCGTCAACGCAAAGTTGCCGAAATTCGTGACCAAGTGGAAAATGCACTTGCAACAGCTCACCTCGAAGCGGGATTCGCATGGGAAAAGGGTGCAACAGAAGCTGAAATGAAACCTATTCTTCAAATGCTACGCAAGAGCCAATGGCGTTGGGACTTCGCTGTGGCAAGCCACGGTGCTGCATTCCACGCAACATCAGAAGTGCTCCGATTGCTCGGTGGTTCACTCAACTTTGCCCAAGAAGCGCGTTTGGCAACTGCAAAGGTGCTTGCAAAACATGGTGTGACCGACATTCCTGCATTTGACTTCTCCTCTAAGGACAAGGCGCAAAAACTCATTGGACTTGACATGCCAAAACTTCGTGCTCAAAAGAAGAACTTCCTTGAAACGATGGTGCCAAAGTGGGTGGCTGCAGCAAAGAAGAATGGCAAGTTTATTGAACTGTAAATTTTGAAATAAGTATTGTTCAAGATATAATTCAACAAAGGCGCGCTCGCTTTTACGACGCGCCTTTCTTTTTAACCCATCATGCGCCTGACAAACATGTGGCGCATATAAAAATTGACAGAAATGATGTGGAAAAAACCTTGGTCGATGAAAGAAGGCTTTGCCATAGGGGCTGGCCTCATCGCGGTGGGGCTAATGCTGCAGTTTAGTGCAGGTCCTATGTGGTGGAGTGCTCTCGCCTATCCAGTGAATGTGATAATGCTGGCAATCTTCGTTTTGATACTCGTCCTGGCATATGTTCTGAAAGAAAAGGTGTATGCTTTCAAGTTTATCAAGTCGTATAAGATGGCGGTGCCGACACTCGTGTATGCTGTTGTGCTCACAGCCATTATGGGCTTGACCTTGCAAGGCAAAGATATGCCTCTTGAAAACGATCCGCTGGGCATTACCTACATGCTCTCTTTTTGGCCATTCGTACTCATCTACATGATGATGGCATTCACATTGGGTTTGGATGCGATGTGCAAAATCATGAAAGGTGAATGGCGTAAATGGCCAGCCATCTTTAGCCATCTGGGCCTGTTCATAGTGCTTGTGTGCGGCACCCTCGGCAGTGCGGACATGCAGCGCCTGAAGATGTACTGCGAATTGGGTAACCCTGAATGGCGTGCGCTCGACGACTATAAAAACACCCATGAACTCGACATTGCCATACAACTCGACTCTTTCACTATTGCTGAATATCCACCTAAGGTGACTTTGGTCGACAATAAGGAATTGAAGACTGTAATGCAGAATGGGAAGCCTCTCAGCTTCAATTACGAGGGTGGAAACGGTGAAACTACGCTCGGCAAGTGGAAGGTGAAAGTGCTTCAATTCCTTGATTATGGCGCACCAAAGATGGCTAATGATTCTACTATGGCTTTTGAGAAATGGGAAATGAACGGTGCGGCAAGCGCTTTAGAGGTGGAAGCGTCGAATGGTAAGACTACAAAGCGTGGATGGATTACTTGTGGCAATGAGAATATTCCATCCCAATTGCTGTATCTGGATGACAAATTCTCGCTGGGAATGCCTGAGCGTGAGCCGCAAAAGTATAGTTCGAAAGTGCATATTATGACCAAAAGCGGCACTATGGCGACCACTACTATTGAAGTGAACAAGCCTGTGACTGTGGAAGGATGGAAAATCTATCAATACAGTTATAATGAAAAGGCTGGTCGATGGAGCGATTACAGCGTGTTTGAACTCGTTACCGACCCTTGGCTGCCTGTCGTGTATGTGGGCATTGGTTTGATTGCAATTGGTGCTATCGGAATGTTTGTTATTGCACAGCGAAGAAAGGAGGACGAAAAATGATTTGGGATTATTTCATCATATTTGCCGTTGCGGCGATTATATGCTGGGTTGCAGGTGCAGCATTTGCCTGGAAAAGCAAGAAATCGATAGCGTATGGTGCCACAGCTGTGGGTGTGTGCATATTGTTCGCATTCATCGTAGGACTATGGATTCAGCTTGAGCGTCCACCTATGCGCACCATGGGTGAAACTCGTTTGTGGTATTCTTTGTTTCTTCCGGTGGCTGGGCTTCTCATCTATTCTCGCTTCCATTACAAGTGGGTGCTTTCGTTTAGCACAGTGATGGCTGTGGTGTTTGTGTGCATCAATGTGTTTAAACCCGAAATTCATAGCAAGACCTTGATGCCAGCGTTGCAGAGTCCGTGGTTTGCACCTCATGTGATTGTGTATATGATGGCGTATGCCATGCTTGGTGCTGCGGCTGTGATGGCTGTTTACTTGCTTTACAAGAAAAAAGCGGGTAACAGTTTGACAGAGCTGCCTGCTTGCGACAGCCTTGTGTATGTGGGCTATACATTTCTCACCCTGGGTATGCTTATGGGTGCGCTTTGGGCAAAAGAGGCTTGGGGGCATTATTGGGCATGGGACCCTAAAGAAACTTGGGCGGCAGTGACTTGGATGGCCTATTTGGGCTATGTGCACCTTCGCCTTGGCGCGCCAACGAAGCATAAATCAGCCCTTTGGGCACTTATCGTGTGCTTTGTGCTGCTGCAAATGTGCTGGTGGGGTATCAACTACTTGCCCTCGGCACAGGGCTCAAGTGTTCACACCTACTCGATGGGATAAAATTGCAAAGAGATAAATGGGAAAGAGGGGTTGGCTTGCCAGCTCCTCTTTCTTGTGCTTTATAGCGATGTTGCTATTTCAGGGGAATACCGTTTTCTACGATGCCGATGATTTCTTGTGGGCTGTTCACGATGGTGTCGGCATGGTATTCGTTAAGTTCCTTGATTGGTCGGAATCCCCAGGCCACGCCCACTGAATCTATGCATGCGCGACGTGCGGTTTCCATATCCACGCCTGAGTCGCCAATATAGAGCGTGTCGGCTTTTTCCACATGGGCCTGTGTCAAAACGCTGAACACGATTGAAGGGTCGGGTTTCACCTTCACTCCTTCTTTCTGTCCTTCTACTGCCACGAAGTCGATGGTGGGGAATGCGTGCTCGATGAGGCGTTGCACAGCCGAGTGATATTTGTTGCTTGCCACTGCCAGTTTCACACCCTTGTCGCGCAAGTCTTCCAGCAGTTCCGTGATGCCAGGATAAGGCTTGGTGTAGTCGGTCAGGTGCTCATCGTAGTAGGCTTTAAAGTCTTTCAGCATGGTCTCCACTATTTGGTCGTTTCTACTACTTTCTGGAAGCACCCTTTCCATGAGCCGGCGCACTCCATTTCCCACAAAAAATGGGTAAGAAGCTGTGCTATGGGTTGGAAAATCGTGTTGCTGGAGCGCATGGTTGGCTGCATGCCCAAGGTCATCAATGGTGTTGAGCAAAGTGCCGTCGAGGTCAAATATCACTAATTTCTTCATTGTCGTAGCGTATAATGATGTGTTGCAAATGTTAGAACGGATAGCCTACCGAGAAGTGGAATTCGCTATCGCGTTTGAATTTAGGGTCGAATAGGGGCCAATGGTCTTGACCCGAAGCAGGGTTGTGCGCTTTCATACCCATATCCAGGCGCACGAGGAAGTAGGTGAAGTTCATACGCAAACCTAAGCCGTAGGCCACTGCCAACTGTTCGTAGAATTTGTTGAACTTAAACACACCGCCTGGCTGGTCTTTATAGTCGCGTATGGTCCAGATATTACCTGCATCAACAAAAGCGGCGCCTTCAATCACCCAGAACAGTTTTGAACGGAATTCGACACTGGCATCGAAGCGAATGTCGCCGCATTGGTAGATGAAGCTGTTTTGTGAATTGCGCGCAGCGAAACTACCTGGGCCGAGTGTACGCACGCCCCAGCCTCTCACGCTATTGGCGCCACCAGCGTAGAAACGCTTCTCAAACGGCACCACCGATGAGTTGCCATAAGGTATTGCTATACCGGCACCCACATGCATAGCCAGCGAGTTGCGGTCGCTGAAGTTGTGCGTGAAGGCGTAGTCGGCTTGCATCTTGATGTATTGTGAATAGCGAATGCCAAACACCTTGTAGCTGTCGTCTTCGCCCTTTTTCTGCCCAATCATTTTCGAGATGCCGTAGAGCAAGTTGCCAGCAGTTTCTGCCGATGCACGAATCGTGTAGATGTCTTGCTGCATGGCTTTGCTCATAGGGTTTAGCTCATGTTTGTTGGTGTGGTAGAAACTATAGCCCAAGCGCATGATAAAGTGGTCCTCGTAGGAGTAGCGCAGCAGTGGGTTGCTGATGCTGTCAAGGAAGTGCGATTTGCTCTTTGGCAGTGCCACATAATTGAGGTCAAGCACATTGAGCGTGTGATGCGTCTGGTTTTGGCGTTCGCTCCACACATATTTCCAACCGGCACCTGCAATGATGCGGGTGTATTCTGGGCGGGCCTGATAGCTGAATGAGGTGTTCAGCTCGGTGGTGGCTTGAATTCTCTGCTTGAAACTGCGCTTCAGGAACGGCGCCTTGAATTTCGGGAAAACGATACCCACTTCACCAGAATATTCCGAGTAGTTATCATTAATCAAACCAGCCACATCACCGGAAATACTTTCATAGCGAGTGTGGAATTTTGCATTCAGCACTTCCGACCCCTCGAAAATGTTGCGATGCTGATAGTTTACACCCACACCGAAACCGAGGTCACCTTCGCTGTTTGTGCCTTCAAGCGAGAACGAAATGCTTTGCGACTTGTCGCGCTGGAGCAAGATATAGGTGTCGACATACATTTTGCCGTCGATTTCACCCACAGGATTGGTGGTCACATTCACGAATTTCAGAATGCCGAAGCGGCCGAGGGCTTTGTAGGTTTTCGTCACACTGCTCGCATCATACATCTCTCCAGGGGTGATGTAGCAGCAGTCGTAGAGCGAGCTGTAGCGCAAATATTGGTCGTCGGCATCTGAAATGAAATTGATGCCGTTGTATTCTTCTTCTTTGCCCTTGTATTTGCCGTCTTGCATCGTCACCGGGTCGTAGTTGGTCACGAATGTCACCGAGCGGATATAGAACGGACGGTGGCTCTTGTATTCAGGCATGCGTGAAAGAGCGCGTGGTGGGCGAGTGTTGAGTGTCAAATCCACTGCACGCGACCCTGCGGCGGTGTCGGCATAGAAAGTGATATATTCCTTGTTAAAGGCAAAGTAACCGTGGTTGCGCAGATTTTCGGTGATAAACTCACGTTCCTTTTCCAGTTTGTTGTGGTCGAACACCGAATTTTGCCGGATGGGGTAGAGGGTGGTGTCGGCAAGAATGATATCGCGCAGCGTGTCGTTAGGAATGTCGTAGGAGATGTTTCTCACATAGTAAGGAGCGTTGAGGCGGATATTGTAGGTCACGCGCACTTTCTTTTTGTCGGCGTCGGTTTCCACTTGGCTGGTCACATTGTTGTTCATGTAGCCTTTGTTGGTCAACGCCATCGTGAGTTGGCTCACGCTTGCATGAGTGAGTGTGGAGTCGTAGATTACGGGTGGAGTGCCCACGCGTTGCACCCATTTGTTGAACCATTTTGTGGAATCCTTGCCAGAAAGATTGTAGAACGCCAACTGCAACTTGAGGCCGCCCAGCACCTTGTGGTTCTCCGTTTGGCGAAGATAGTTCACCAGGTCGTAAGTGCTCACTTCGCTGTTTTCATTCTCCTTGTCGAGGATATGAAGGGTTACATTGTCGAGCAGATACTGCCCATCGGGCACATGCTTTGTGGAGCTACACGAAGGCAGCAGTGCCACGGCCAAAGCCGCCACACACAAGGCATAGAGATATTTCGAGAAATAGGTACGCAAAATAGGTAATTTATAATATGATACAAATTTACTGCCTTTCAACCGATTCACAAAGAAAAATATCCCACAATTTTCACAAAATCCTCTCCACACCCTCATTGCGCCAGAAATTATCCCAGAAAGTGCATTAGGGGCAAATGGCAATATTTTGTTTCTTATAGGCCTGATTTGTACCATCTTTCGCTCACATAGGGACCCCTATGCTCGCTCAATTTAGCGCAAATCCTGACACTATGATAATCTAAAATCTTATCCATGTGCGAATGAACTTTCTGGGATTATATGAAAAGTGATGTTGGAATATTGGAAGTAATGCAAAATGCATTATCTTTGCGATACTTTTTTCCCGAAATAGAAATTGTGTAAGAATGAAGACTGTATATGTCAATCAAATAATTTAAGAAACAAAATTAATTGTATTATGGAATACTGTGATTATTGTGCCGGTGTTGGTTTCATTAAGAATGACTGTTGCTATTGTGCTGGAACAGGATTTGTTGAAACAGATGGAATTGAAGTTGTCTGTGAATGTTGTGATGGGACAGGTTTGGTAGAAATAGGTGGAGAAGAATACCTCTGTGGAGATTGTGAAGGGACTGGAGTTGTTCACCTTTGTAGGGAATGTCGAGGAACGGGTGTTGAAAATGAAACTTGTCCCGAATGCGGAGGATTGGGATATTTTGAAGACGAAGATGATTAAATTCTGATAAACTATTTATAAGTTTCAGAATTTTGATTTTGGCAATTTGGGGGTGGGGTGGAAAAAAGTGTGCTGCAGTGGTGGGTATTTGGATTTTGATTCCTACCTTTGTAGTAGAAAATTGGCTTCTGGTTGTGAATGTTTAGATGAACAGGGGCTTTAATCGGTATATGATATGCTTGATATTTGCTGCATAGGGCACATTACCCATGACAAAATTGTTACTCCTCATCAGGAGGTGTCGATGCCGGGAGGCACTTCTTTTTATTTTTCGTTTGGCATCAATTCGCTGTTTCAGTCGGAAAAGGCGAGCGGGTGCAACCATCGCTTGTCGTATAAACTTGTCACCTCGCTTGCGGAAAGCGAAATGGGTGCTGTGCAGGCAATGCGTGGCGTGGGTATCGCTGTGGATGTGATTCCGAGTGCCCACACCGTGAATTTTGAAAATATCTATGGCGAAAACCAGAACGAGCGTAAGCAGCGCGTGAGGGCGAAGGCCGACCCGTTCACCGTTGAAAAACTGAAAGATGTGCAAGCACGCTACATTGTACTTGGCACGCTTTTACCCGACGATTTCTCGCTTGATGTGATTAAACATCTCCACGGCAAAGGTACTCTTGTGGTGGATGCGCAAGGTTTTCTGCGCGATGTGCGTGGCGAAGATGTTTTCCCCGTTGACTGGAAAGAGAAGAAGGAGGCGCTCAAATACATCGATGTGCTGAAAGTGAACGAATATGAAGCCGAGGTAATAACAGGCGAAAGCGATGTGCATGAGGCTGCGAAACGGCTCGTGGAATGGGGCGTGAAGGAAGTGCTCCTGTCGCTTGGCAGTTTTGGCAGCATCATCTATGCCGATGGCGTGTTCTACGATATTCCCGCCTACCAGCCATTGCTGTTGGTGGATGCCACTGGGTGTGGCGATACCTACACTATGGGCTATGTGTATCGCCGTGCGCAAGGGGCAACGGTGGAAGAGGCAGGTCGCTTCGCGGCGGCAGTCAGTACCATCAAACTCGAACATTCCGGACCATTTTCTTCAAGTTATCAACGCGCAATGGAACTTGTGCGCTCCAATTCATAAACCACAATAAGCTACACAATGAATCTTACATCAAAAAAATATTTCTTACCTTACGTTCTTATCACCTCGCTGTTTTTCCTCTGGGGATTTGCCAGAGCCATTCTCGATGTGCTCAACCAGCATTTCCGTGAGGCAATGAACATAAGCATCACCCAATCGGCAATGATTCAGGTCACCACTTATCTTGCCTATTTCCTTACAGCAATTCCTGCCGGATTATTTATTTCGCGATTCGGGTATCGCTATGGTGTGGTGTGTGGTTTGCTTCTTTATGCGGTAGGGGCTTTGCTGTTCATACCGGGTGCGGCAATCGGCACGCTCTCGGCATTTTTGGTGTGCCTGTTCATCATCGGTGTGGGGCTCACATTCCTTGAAACTTCAGCCAATCCTTTTGCCACCGAACTTGGTCCGCAAGAAACTGCCACTTCGCGCCTCAACCTGTCTCAATCGTTCAATGGATCGGGTTGTGCACTTGCTCCTTTCTTGTTGGGCGCATATTTGTTCACTCGTGGCAATGTGACACTGCCGTATATGGTGATGGGCGTTGTAGTGATAGTGGTAGCCATCATTTTCTCACGCGTAAAACTTCCCGAAATCACCCAGCAAGACACCGTGGAATCGGCCACTCAAGGCGGAAAACTCGGCAAAGCTGTGATGTTTGGTTTTGTGGCGCTCCTTGCTTATGAAGTGGCAGAAATCAGCATCAACAGTTATTTCGTCATGTTCCTGACTGGGGAAGGTATTGCCACCAACGTCGAGGCTGCCCATATGCTTTCGTTGGCATTGTTCATCTTTATGATTGGCCGCTTTTTAGGAGCTTGGATTATGAAATATGTTCGTCCATCCATCGTGTTGCTCTGCTGTGCTGTAGGCAGTGTGTTGTGCATGTTTGGCGTGCTCTTTGGAGGCGAAATAGCTCATTATGCACTTGTTTGCAACTTTGCCTGCGAATCGATTATGTTCCCCACCATCTTCTCCCTCACACTCTCAGGCCTCGACCCGCAACGCAAAAAGCGCGCTTCATCCTACCTGATGATGACACCTGTGGGAGGGTGTGCATTCTTGCTGATGGGCCACATAGCCGACAACACATCGCTTGTGTTGCCATTCTGTGTGCCACTGACAGGCTTCCTCATCGTCACCGCCTTTGCCCTCTACAAAATAAAATCACGCGCATAGGCGTGGCAAAAAATGCATTGAGACCAATAGCAATTGCCCTGCCCTAATGCACTATCTGGGACAAAAAAATCCCATCCCTTGAGGGACAGGATTTGATGTTTTGCCTTACCGTCGCTATGATTAGTCTTGCGATTGGTCGTGGGTGGCTTTCATGCGGGTGGTGAGAATCTTGCGTACATCGAAAGGCTCCTGAATGTAGTCAACCTTGTGGTTGGTGCCACCACTGCCTACCAACTCGATGGAACCAGTGTTGAAAATGCGCTGCAACACTCCTTGATAAAGATTCACGGTTTCAATCTTGAAGAGCGGAATTTCGGTCATCTTGATGCTTAAAATACCGTCTTTTTGAATGAAGCGGTGTGTGGTTACGGCAAATGTGGTTTTGCTACGAATGAAGTAGCCCCACACCATAAAGCCAGCGCCAATAATCAGCCCGATGGTGCCAAACACGGTGAACACCGTTTCGGGACGAGTGAGTCCGATAATGAGCATCACAAAACCCAGTATGGCCAACAGACCACCACCAAAGGTGTATTTCCAGTTGAAGGTCCAGTGAAGACGACCTTTGAAGATGATTTGCTCTCCGTCTTCGAGAGTCTTTTCTATAAACTTTGACATATCAGTAACATTTTTTTTACAAACTTACACTATTTATTCTTTTTAAGCAAATCAAGATTTGTAAATTTTCAATTTTGACTCCGTGCTGACACAAAGGTTTAAACCCAGAATTTATAGCCCTACTTCTTGGTAATAAAAGAAAAATGCAGTAACTTTATGACAGATAAACGTAAAACAATAAATTAAATGAACACATCTTTTGTATTTTTTGCCGATGGCTTCGAAGAAGTTGAAGCCTTGACAACAGTGGATATTATGCGCCGCGCTGGCATGGAAGTGGTGACCGTGAGCATCAACGACACCCTTGAGGCTGAAGGTGCACACGGGGTGGTGGTGAAAGCCGACGCTCTGATTAGTGAAGTGAACCTCGACGACGCCGAATGGCTCGTTTGCCCTGGTGGCATGCCTGGCGCGAGCAACCTTGCCGCCTGCAAAAAGCTCACCGACGCGCTCCTCGCCCAAAATGAAAAAGGCGAAAAGATTGCAGCCATCTGCGCTTCTCCTTCAGTGATTTTCGGACCACTCGGTTTACTTGAAGGCCGCAACGCCGTATGCTATCCAGGCATGGAACAAGGCATGACTGGCGCTATCGTCGGCAACACTCCCGTGGCTGTAGACGGCAACATCGTGACCGGTAATGGTCCTGCTGCCGCAAGTGCATTCGGATTGGCAATCGTGAAAGCCAGCATGGGCGAAGATTGTGCTCGCCAAGTGGCAGAAGGTATGCTTTTCTTCGGCCTCGTATAAGCCAAGCTTTATCAAGAAGATATTCTATCAAGAATTAAAGAATTAAGGAATTTTTGTCGCGACAGTGTACGGCAGTTTTTCTTCAATTCTTTAATTCTTGATTATTTTTTATTGAATTAAGGAAGAGTTTTTTCAGTGGTCGCTCGCATCACTAAAAAGCTTCAATTCTTTAATTCTTAAATTCTTGATTTTTTTATTGAATTGATTCTTGAAGAGAGTGTGTTAGAAGCGGTAGCCGAGATTGAATTGGGCATCGGCTTCCTGGTTGTTGATGTGAAGTTTGTAACTATTGCTGTAGCCATTGTAGCGATAGTTGATGAAGAGTGAAATCACATAGCGATTCATGGGTCCGAAACTGAAATTGGTGGCAAAGCGGGCAAATGCATTGACATGGAAATCCGACTTGCCGTAATCCGACGGGTCGTAGAATTTAGGATCATCGCCATAAAGCTTATTGTAGTCATTCTCTTCCTCAGCAGATCCGAAAGTGGCACGGTGTATCAAGTGCGAATAAACCGAAAACATTGGCACTGCCGAGAAATGAAACAGCAGCCTTCCGCCCAAAAGCGAGAAATTATAGCCATAGCCCACGCCCACCGATGCCTGCTGGGTGCGATACACATCTGTTCCTGCCAACAGAATGTCGTTCATCAAGTAACGGCTCTGGTAATAATTGGCATACACGAGCAAACTACCTGCGCTGCGCTTCTGCACCATATCGGCGAAAAGACCGGCAGAAAGCGAGAACTTATCGTGATTGAACACATAGTAACCTTCAGCGAAGAAGATGTTGATATGGTGGTTTTCCGACTCTATTCGTTCGTCTTTCAAATCATTGACAATTTGCTTAATTTCCTCGTCGTCGGGATGTTCTTTTGCATATTTTTCAAATGCGCCAAGCATACCGAAACGCTTGGTTCCTGCCACCGAGCTGATGCTCTTGTAGCGCAAACGGAATCCCCACACCGAGCCATTTTTTGCCAAACCATAGCTGGCACTGTAGCGGTTACGAATAGGGATAGGAATTTCGATGGCAAGGCCTTTCCAGTCGACACCAAGTTCCATTTCGGCTTGATGTGTGTGGGCATTAATCTTATAATAGGCGCCCTCCCTCAAACCTGGAATCAGTGTGTTGAGCGCTTCCGGGAAATAGAATGGAATGCGGTTGCTATAGTTTTGCCAATAGCCATATACGCCCAAATACACCTGGCGATTGAGTGTGGGCACTGTCTGATACATGGTGTCAATACCCGAGAGTTGTCCTTCCTCAAGTGTCTGGTCGATTTTCTTGAGAAATTTGCCGAAACCATGGTCCCAATATGAGCGAGGCTGTGACGCCTCTTTTGGTTCAGCGCTCAAAGGCGGGAGTTCACCAGCCGTGATGACAGGTACCACTGCACTATCACCCAACACCTCTTGCGCACCACAAGTGAATGTGGCGAGCACGATGGTTATGAATGATAAAAGCAGTGTCCTCATCTATGTATCTATAGTGAATTTATGTAGCAAAGCGCCACCTCAAGCCATCATGGCCAAGGAAGCGCTTTTGTAATTTTTGTCGTTAAATAAAAGTCTTAAGAGCTTACAAATTATAGTTTTGCAAATTCCTCAAGCACCTTATTTGCAATGGCAGCCATCTGTTCGGCAGGCACTTCCTTCTTGTTCTTAAAGTTCATGTCGCCTTCAGTGTTGATAGGAATAAGATGGATGTGGCAGTGAGGCACTTCAAGACCGAGAACCGCCACGCCAATGCGTTCGCAAGGCACAGCAGCCTTCAGCGCTTTAGCCACTTTCTTTGCAAATTGCCAAAGTCCGGCATACTCTTCGCTCTCAAGGTCGAAGATATAGTTCACTTCATGCTTTGGAATGACGAGTGTGTGACCGGCGTTCACTGGATTGATATCGAGAAACGCATAGTAGTTTTCGTCTTCGGCACACTTATAGCTTGGAATTTCACCAGCCACGATTTTGCTAAAAATTGATGCCATTGCTATATAACGATTTTTTACTGATTATACTCCGATTTCAACAATTTCGAATTGCATTTTGCCCACAGGAGCCTGCACTTCCACAATATCGCCCACCTTGTGGCCAAGAAGTCCCTTAGCGATAGGTGTGGTGATTGAGATTTTTCCTTCCTTCAGATTCGCTTCTGTTTCGCTTACGATAGTATATGTCATAGAAGCATTATTCTTAAGGTTTTTGATGGTCACTTTGTTGAGAAGAGCCACTTCCTCTGTTTGGAGTTTAGTTTGGTCGATGATACGTGCAGTAGCCACGAGCGATTTAAGTTCTGAAATCTTTGCTTCAAGCATACCTTGGCGCTCTTTGGCTGCGTCGTATTCAGCGTTTTCAGAAAGGTCGCCTTTTTCGCGAGCTTCTTGAATAGCGCGTATCACGTCGGGGCGCTCAACACTCTCGAGGTATTTGAGCTCCTCCATCTTCTTGTCATACCCTTCTTGGGTCATGTAACTGATAGCCATGGTAAAAAAATGTCTAAAAAAATGGTTAGTAAAAGAAACGAAAGAATCTCATTTTGCTGAGACCCCTCGTCACATATTCTGTCGTTATTAATACGGTGCAAAGTTAACAACTATTTTTTATAGTATCAAATTTTGGACGTGGATTTTTCTTTGTATTTTCTACTTTATATAACCTTATAGCTCTGGAAACTTACCGGGTTTAACGCGACCACTGGCGCTTTATCAAAATTGCACAAAGCACCACCACCGTCACCGTTACGCAGATGGCTACGGCTGTAAGTTCGAAATGCATGGCAAGCATCACTGCTGATGCACTGAAGAGTGCAAGAAGCGTGGTGAAAATGCTACTAAGCGTGAGATGCAACCCGTAGTGCCAGCGATACACTACATAAATGATGAGGGTGTAGATCTCGGAGGACGCCGTGTCATTGAAACCAAGACCGGTGAGTCCCCAAAGGTGATAGAACCAAATGTTGAGTCCAAAACCAATGAAATCGCTCACGCCTTCGGTGACGAGAAACATTTTACCATCGCCTTTGGCAAGGATGACGAATGCCATACACCATGAAAGGGTGCGCCACACCGTGCCTATCATACCCCAAGAAATGAAGGTGAGTATCACATCAAACTCTGGTGCATACAGAATCCACACAATGGTGCTTCGAAGCAAGATGAACAATGCCACAATCGGTGCCATAACCAGCATGGCCACCGTCACTTCCTGCGACACGAATGCTGTGAGGCGCATGCGACTTTGCGCCACTCGCGCAAGGCGTGGATAATACTCCATACCCAATGCCGTGAGCACCAGTCCTGTGTATTTATTCACTAATGTGTAGCCTGCCTGATAGAAACCCACCTCCGCTGTGCCGGCCACATTGTTGAGCCACGCATTGAACACATAGCCAGTGAGCATGGTAATAAAAATACCCACAGTCATATATATACCCAGTTTCACGAAATCCTTACCGATGGTAAAGGTTTCGCGAGTTGTGATAGTTGCGGCTTTATAGTCTTTGTCGCGGAAAATCCATGCAAAAATCAAGCATCCGGCTGCATAGGCGATAATCGACGGCACCACACTGTCTTCGCCCATAAAATAGAACATCGGCACAGACAGCACCAAGCGAAAGATTGTGGCCCACATCGTGGCATGAGCAAGCCGCTTTAGCTTTGAGAGCCCCTGCAGCACGGCATGTTCACCATTGGTGATGGCCATAAACAGCAATGCTGCCGACAATGCCACAAAACCCCAAATGTGGTTAGCATCGCCAAAAGTCCATTGGCTCAATAGCGGAGCCAGGAGTATTGTGAGAATTGCACCTGCAAGTCCCAGCCAGCGCGACCAACGGCGAACGGCTGTTATCACCCTCGAAATATGCCCTTGCTCATCGGCATTTTCCTGCGCCTGCGAAATGTCGCGCACACTGCTTTGGCGAATGCCGAGATTGGTGGCGGTGTTGAGCATTTCGAGTGCCTGGTTAAATAGGCCAAACAACCCTACGCCCACCGGTCCAATCCAGAGCGCCACAAGTTTGGTCCGCACGATAGAGCAGACAATGCCTATCATCTGGA
>JAKSMA010000180.1 GCA_024400895.1 Muribaculaceae bacterium
GTCGAACCCCAATCGAAGGAACCGGAATCCTTTATTCTATCCATTGAACTATGGGACCATAATGGATTTCAATAAACTTATGTTTACGAAAAATCGTTATTTACTATGCAAAATTAACTATAATCTCTTAACTTTGCAATATACAACATAAAATAGAGTGGCTATGAAAGTGAAAATTGAACCATCTTGGAACGCAGAACTTGCAGCAGAATGGGAGAAACCATATTTTGAGAATCTCACTGCATTCGTGCGTCAGGAATATTCGCGAAAACGCGTATTCCCACCGGGGTCACAAATATTCGCGGCATTCAACGCGACACCTTTCAGCAAAGTGAAAGTTGTCATTCTCGGACAAGACCCATATCACGAGCCGGGGCAAGCCCACGGCCTGTGTTTTTCTGTGAATGAAGGTGTGCCATTCCCTCCATCGCTGCAAAACATTTTCAAGGAAATCAATGCCGACACAGGTGCTCCAATCCCCACCAACGGCGACTTAACACGCTGGGCAACTCAAGGCGTGCTGCTGCTCAACTCCACGCTTACCGTGGAAGAGCACAAAGCTGGTTCGCATCAAGGCCGAGGATGGGAAGAATTCACAGATGCGGTGATTGCTCACCTGAGTGAGAATTGCGAACACCTCGTATTCATTCTTTGGGGATCGTTTGCCATTAAGAAGGGAGCGAAAATCAACAGAATGAAGCATCTCGTGCTCACCTCTCCCCACCCATCTCCACTTTCGGCTTATCGTGGATTCTTTGGCAACCACCATTTCTCCCAAGCCAACAACTATTTGATTCAACACGGAAAAGACCCAATCGTATGGTAAACAAAGAAGAAGTATATAAAGATGTGGTAACCTACATCTCTGAACTAATCGAAGGCAAGAACAATCCATCGGGTGTGCTCTGCAATGTGACAGCAGCTCTTCATGATGCCCTTCCTTATTATTTTTGGGTGGGATTTTACATCGTTGAAGATGACACTTTGCAATTAGGTCCGTTTCAGGGACCGGTAGCCTGTTTTCGCATCAAAAAAGGTAGAGGTGTGTGTGGCACATCATGGGCCGAAGCAAAAACTCTCATCGTGCCAGATGTGGAGCAATTCCCTGGCCACATCGCCTGCAGTTCGCTATCAAGAAGTGAAATAGTGGTACCCATTATAAGAAATGACGAAGTGATTGCAGTGATTGATGTGGACAGCAAAGAGCTAAACTCATTCGACGCCACTGACCAAAAACACCTGGAACAAGTGGCAGAAATACTTGCAAATACAAGCCTTCTATAAACAACTGCAGCATGCTAAATTAAAAAATTTACTCGGTCTCAGTTTCACAACTAAGACCGAGTTTTTGTTCTGTCTATTATTACCATTAAAAACTTGTCAAAATTTGAAAATGTTCAACACATTAATTATGAAAACTTATATATAACAAGTTATTTACACTGCAAATATCTAACATATTTCTTTTATATACAAAAGTATTGATTTATTCGGAAAAATATTCTATATTTGCCAAAAAATTAATAAACAGCAGAAAATATAACTGCATAAGCATTAAAATCAAGAACGACTATGATAGAAAAACTTGATGCAATCGACATAAAAATTTTAAAAGTGCTACAGCAAAACGCCAAACTCACCACCAAAGAGCTGGCTGAAGCTGTGCACCTTTCAGCATCGCCAACTTTTGAACGCCAAAAGCGTCTCGAACGCGAAGGCTACATCAAGAAATATGTAGCAGTTGTGGATCCCGACATGGCAGGAAATGGCATGCTTGTGCTCTGTAACATCCGCCTGAAGCAACACGGAAAAGAACACGCACGTGAATTTGTTGACGCTGTTCAAAAAATGGAAGAAGTGACCGAATGCTTCAATACCAGTGGCGACTTCGACTACCTAATCAAAGTTTTTGTGCGCGACATGCACCACTATCAAGATTTCGTGCTCAACCGCTTAGGCGAAATGGAATCAATTGGCTCGGTACACAGTGTGTTTGTGATTGGCACTGTGAAGAATCTGCATTCCGTTCCTGTAGCACAATAACATTTCCAACTTTTTTCATATTATGATATGCACGCTTGAAGATTTTCAAGCGTGTTTCTTTATATATAATGGTTGCCTTATAGCCATAGATGTGGTTGGGCTCGGCACAACAAATAGAACAAAAACAAAAAAGCACCTCGAAATCACTTCGCGATGCCCTAGGAAAAAAATAGTATGAATAAAATGAGGTAATTAAGGTTAATATCTTTATATCTGGAATCACAACTGCTCAATCGCATTGTGATTGATATTACAAAACAAATAGAATCTTTTCAACCCTTCCAAGAAGGCATGGTCCGATTCTAAAACTCACAAAAAAATTAGTTACAACTTCTGCAGAGTTAATAATTCGCTCTTTCAAACAGAAGGAAGAATTCTAATTTTTGTACAAAGATATTCAACAAAATTGGAATATGCAAATTTTTTAGTTTTTTTAATGAAACTAAAATTCTCCATTTTGAAACCTGATTTTAGCTAAACAGTTTTGATTCAGCAATAAATAATACACATTCATGAAATTTTTTAAATTAAATGATTTACGGTCGTAGAATAACGATATTTTTTCTTATTTTTGTATTATAAATATGAACTATTATACAATTTCTCCTTTTTTCACTTTTTAATGAAAAGACTGTTACTTATACTAACCCACCTGATTCTGGCGATGCTGTGGCTAAGTGGCTGCAAGGAGCAGATGAGCAACGATGTGGTCGTACAAAACAAGCACTTCACCGTAACTGCTGATTCAGTGGTGGAAGGAGACTGGATTGCACGAGTACTATCGCCCACACATATCGTGTCGAACTACTCACCTGCCGACACCACATCATTCACAAAGGACGGTATCGTGTGCTTCCGACTGGCATTCAATGGTCACGACAATGAATTGCCCAAACATTCATACCACTATGCTGCAATGGGAGCCGACACTACAATCGTGGCATTTGAAGAAGGTGTCCGTCCATCAAAGAACGGCGACACCAAAGCCACGAAATGGCATGTGAAAGTGGACTTGCGAAACATGCAGGAAAAACTAAAAACCGATGGATTCTACGCCACACCAACTGGCGACACTATCTATAAAGAAGAATTTAAAGGTGTGTGGATTGCCGGTAACATACCTCCGCTATCGTGGAACTTCCTTGAACTTGAAGAAAATGAGGAACTCAAACTTCACGAATCTGACACCACTGGCATTTACGAAATCACCATTCCACTGAATGTGCACCAACAAGCCATCCCTTACTTCACAGAATGGAAAATAGATAAAGAAAACGTCAATTACCCCACCATCAAAACATCAATGCCTATTATCGATGCTCTCTACAATATGAGTATCGACGATATTGTCAACGGATTGAACAGCGACGGAAAGCCTACATCATTCCCCCGCAGAGTCAACCACACCCGCATGAATTATCCGATTATGCTTTCGCTTGCATACCTCAACCCAAAAGAGTCGATGGAAACTCTGAAAAGTTCGGTGGAGAATGGCATCATCACACATAAGCATAAAAGGAGCATTTGGCCCATCAACACCGATGATATATCCTGGGCAATGGCTGCTTGGGAAATCTATTCAGTGACGGGCGACAAGAAGTGGCTGAAATGGGCGTATGATGTGGTGAAAAAAACAATAGACGAAGAATACGAAATCAATGGCGACATTGTCACTGGACTGATTCACGGCGGTGGACAATTTGCTTTCTCTCAAGGTCAATTCTACCCTTCGTGGATGGAGTATAAAGACATATATGAAACAGCATCGCTATCGAGTAATGTGTTTTTTGAACGTGCTTTTGAAATCCTCAACGATATGGGTGATGAACTCGGCATTGACAGCGATTATGGTGAAATGGCCCAAAACTTGAAAGATGCCATCAACGAAGCATTATGGAATGAGCAACTCCACCACTATTTCCAATACACTTATGTGTATGCAAGCCCTGTGCAATCTCCCGTAATCGACAACTTTGCCCAAGCACTCAGCGTACTCTGGAACATTGCAAGCGACGATAGAGCAGAAAACTTGATGATGTACACCCCCATCAACTATTACGGAGTGACAGTAACCAGTCCTCACTACGAGAGTGAAGACATTATAAATCTGAGCGAAGTGGTCACCCCCATGGTTCAAGCATTTTGGAATTTGGCTGCGGCAAAAACGGAGAATGAAGCAATGCTTCGCTATGGACTCGGGGCAATGTATCGCGCGCAGGCACTACAGGCAAGCCTCTTGGCCCTGTACGAGGCGATATTGGCAGTGCTTCAGGTAACCTGGCAATGGTGTTTCGCATATACGCAGGAATGACATTCTTGCCAAATGGCATTGAATTCAACCCATTCGTACCTGTATTCCTTAAAGGCAACAAACAAATCAACGGTTTTAAATACCGCAATGCAGTGCTGAATATCACTATTGAAGGCACTGGCAACAATATTGACAAATTCATTGTTGACGGAAAAGAAACAAACGACAACTTCATTGATGCGAAGCTCACTGGCACACATTCTATTGTGATAAAGATGAGCAACAACAATAAAGCTAATCAGCAAGTGACGCTGATGAGCGAAAATTTCGCTATTCCACAAATGCCAATCGTGGATTGGGGCACTACAACAAACAAACTACTCAACTTCTCTGCAAATGCTCGTTATCGCATGGTGATCAACGGAAAAATCCGCTATGGAATTGCCGACACATTATTTACAATTCAACCAGAGAAAACACCATTCACGGTAAACAGTGTTATCAGCATCGGCCGTCAAAGTTCGAGCTATATTTCAAAGCCTTTATATGTGGTAAAAGAATCACAACAGATTCCTTTTGCCCCCTTTGCTACGTCTGGTACCGATTTCGTGAAACAGGAAAAAGGAAAAATGTTGGTAGAGATGAATAACGCCAAGAATAGCAAGATCGACTTAGAGGTCACAGCACCTTATGGTGGCGACTACTTTATTGACATCCGCTATGCCAATGGCCTAAAACGTCCCTACTGCCCGACAGTGAGTGTGAAGGCAAACTCACATCCACAAGGCACCATCGTGCTCCCTTGCCGTGGTGAAAACGAATGGATGAACAACGGGTGGTCAAACATCATCAAAGCCG
>JAKSMA010000181.1 GCA_024400895.1 Muribaculaceae bacterium
ATTTAAACGTGGGGTATCAGGATTATATGAAAACATTATCCCGAACTCGCGTTATGAGGTTCTGTACAAGGAAATAATGGCTGTTAAGAAGTCTCTCTATATTGCGACCGCAGATTTTAAGGGTGTTCGTTTATATGAGAAATCAATGACTGAGATTTTGAACGGTCTTGCAAAGCGAGGAAAGGATGTTACGGTCATATTCATGAAAATGAATAATCAAGCGCAACGTGACCAAGATGAAGAGAATGAGATTGCTTACACACACGTTAACTGTTTAAGAAACCACATGAAACTGTTTTTGTTTGACAAAAAGAAGGTTTACATTGGTTCTGCAAACTTAACCTCTGCTGCTATTGGCAATCGAACTGGCAGCAAAAAAATGCCAAATTTTGAAGCTGGTATTTTGACCGATGATCCCGAGATTGTAAAGCAAGCATTAAACCATTTTGATACAGTTTTATCAGAAGACATCTGTAAAGGGTGTAAAATACGCGACTGCAATTATACTCATCTCCAATGATACGGGATTGCTTTGGAGGTGGGATTATTGAGGTGGTTCATGGGGGTATATACCACCGTACTTATAGGCTGGCGGTTGCATTTGTTGTGGCTGGCAGTTTTTCTTTTTGGCCTATTGGAAACTGATTGTATTCTGGTTCATTGCCGGTGAAGTTTATATGATGAACATTTATATCTCAATAATCCCATTGCCTCAGGCAATCTTCAGTCAAGGGTTCCTCTCCCGGAATCCTTGACTGAAAGTTTAATAATCCTCATCGTCTTCTATATATCCACTTCCACAACAAATAGGGCAAGTCTGATTTTCAACACCTGTTCCATTGCAATCTCCACAATAGTATTCAACGCCATCTATTTCTACCAATCCAGTCCCTTCACAATATTCACAGGCAACTTCAATACCATCGTTTTCATCAAAACCTGTTCCTTCACAACAGCGGCAGTCATCCTTGATGAAGCCCACACCGCCACAACAATCACAGTATCGCATAATTCTCCATTTTTGATTTTTTGCTATTTATACTGCAATTGTTGTGCCAGAATAAACTTGAGGTGATATCTTACAAAGTACATCCTGACATTCATGGCATATCTAACCCCATATTAATGGCTTCCATAAATGCACCATCAGTAGAACCGTCCCTCCGATGGTGCACTTGCGTAGGTGGCACAAAATCACTATCTTTGCTTCAACTCTCTAACAACACATTAAAATACGGATATGAACGAAAACATAAACATCGTGGTGCTGGACGGATTTGCCGGCAACCCGGGTGACTTGAGTTGGGCTCCGCTCGAAGCGTTGGGACAATGCACTATCTACGACCGCACAACTCCGGAGCAAGTGCTTGAGCGCGCTGCCGACGCACAAATCATCCTGACCAATAAGGTGGTGATGGACCGCGCGACTATTGAAGCACTCCCCTCTCTGAAATACATTGGCGTGATTGCCACTGGATTCAACATTATCGACCTTGACGCAGCACGCGAACATGGCGTGGTGGTGACCAATGTACCGGCCTACAGCACTCGCTCGGTGGCACAAATCGTGTTTGCCCACTTGCTCGACATCACCAACAGTGTGCTGCACTACACCCAGGAGGCACACGCTGGCGCATGGAGCAAAAGCAAGGATTTCACCTATCTCAATACGCCCGTGATGGAGCTTGACGGCAAAACGATGGGCATTGTGGGACTCGGCAGCATCGGTAGCGCTGTGGCACAGATTGCACTGGCGATGGGCATGAAGGTGATGGCGTTTACATCCAAGCCCCAAGAATCGCTCCCTGCCGGCATCGTGAAAGCGGATATGGACACGCTGTTCGGCGCAAGCGATGTGGTGTCGCTCCACTGCCCTCTCACAGCCGACACAAAAGGGCTCGTCGATGCCAAGCGTTTGGCACAAATGAAGCATGGTGCCATCCTCATCAACACTGCTCGTGGCCCGCTTGTGGACGAAGCAGCCCTTGCCGAAGCACTGGCAAGCGGTCATCTGATGGGTGCCGGACTTGACGTGCTCACCCAAGAGCCGCCCGCAGCCACCAATCCCCTGCTCTCACAGCCCAACTGCCACATCACTCCACACATCGGCTGGGCAAGCGGCGAGGCGCGCGTGCGCCTGATGGACATCCTCGTGGCCAACGTGAAAGCCTTCATCGAAGGCGCCCCACAAAATGTGGTAAACTAAAAACATCCGCACCTATGTATTTCAAAGTTTTTTGCAGAATATTTGTAAAACAATTACAGAAGACTTACTTTTGCAACAAATACAATAATCATGAAATATGAACAAGGATCTCAATTCAATAATGATGGCAGACAGCAATTTACCAGTCAGCCTATGGATAGCCAGTCAGCCCGTAGGGAGCAAGCAAATAGCGACAGAGGCTGTATATCTGTGTTTGAGCCGAAACGCATCAATCAACAGGATGGAACTTGGAAGCGCTATTCGCGAACTGAAGAGGCAACAGAAAACCAGCGAATAATATCTATAGCAAAGGAAAGCCACCTATATATCGACTTCCAGGACATCGCAAACTATGGTTCGCTCTATTCACAAAAAACTGGCGAAAGCTATGTTTATGCCAACGAAAAATTAGGCTTGGTTTTCAAAGTCAGAAATCCGTTCGCAAAACGCGTACTTAAAGACCTTCACCCCTGTGATATAATCTACGAGCACATAGTGCACAACATCCTATTCCCAAGCACTCGATACAATTTTGTGGGAATCACCTCGGAGATTGACGAAGTGCGGATTATCTTGAGCCAAAATTTCTGTATGGCGCAAGAAATTCCGTCTGACGATGAAATAGCAGACTATCTCGCAACATTAGGGCTACTACCAGAAGGCAAATACTACTTTGGCAATGAATATGTGGCAATCACAGACGTGAGCGCCATGAGCGACAACGTATTAAAAGATGCCGACGGGAAGCTTTATTTTATCGATCCCATCATCAAAATGAAAAAACCAGCACCACTTGTAATTGATTGGCTATTGAGCGACAACTGCACCATGTGGCAATGCACACCAATCGAGAAGCATGAAAGCCTCACAAAAAAGATTGCCAATTGGATACGGCGAAAATAATCCTGGTCGCCACTTTGGGGGTGGAAGATGTGGGATAATATAGGAGCAATGCTCCTGCGAGAGGATTCTTGCAGGAGCATTGCTTTATTTTTTGTAGTGGATGACGGGGTTATTTGGCTTGCTGGGCGAAGTAAATCTTCATCTGCTCTTTCACCTTTGGAGCCAAGGCGATGAGGGTGAACATGGTGCATACTGCCATGCCTGCAAACGCCAGGTCCATGATGCCTACCAGGAGGTTGAGCTTGATTACTGCTGCCACCACAATCATTACGAGGTAGTAGTAGTTGTAGTATTTTGCATTTTTCGCTCCGAAGAGGTAGTTGGTACACTTCAGTCCGTAGTAGCTGTAGCTGAACATGGTGCTGAAAGCGAAGAAGAACACGATGGCCATGAGCAAATATTGACCCACGTTAGGAATCATCATGTTGAATGCGCCGAGGGCGTTTTTCAAGCCGGCGTCGTCGGCCAAAGCAAGACCCGACTGGCTCGCCATGATGATGGGGATTGAGGTGAGCGTGCACACGATGCCCGAGTCGATGAGCGGGCCGAGCATGGCGATAAGGCCTTCACGCACTGGTTGGTTGTTCTTCGACGCGCCGTGCATCATCGATGCCGTACCCACACCAGCCTCGTTGACGAAAGCCGCACGTTTAGCGCCGGTGAGTGCCACATAGACGAATGCGCCGAAACCAGCCTGGAAGTTGAATGCACCTTCAAAAATTGATGCAAACACAGCAGGAACGAGGTCGTAGTGAAGCACTACCACTGTGAGCACCATCAGGAAATAGAGCACAACCATCACTGGCACGATGCGGGAAGCGGCTTTTGCAATGCGGCCGATGCCGCCAAGAATCACGAAACCAACAATCACCGCCATTGCCACGCCGATGCCGAACTTGATGCCGAACGACGACTCAATGCCCGAAACGGTGATGATGGATTCGGTGAGCTGGTTGGCCTGCATGAAGCAGAGTGTGCCCACCATACCGAAAATAGTGAATGCAATGGCAAGGAACTTAAACTTCTTGCCCAAGCCTTCGGTAATCATATACATGGTGCCGCCTTGTGTTTCGCCTGCGGTGTCTTTTCCGCGATACATGATGGCAAGCGTGCCTTCAAAGAATTTTGTGGTCATACCCACAAGGGCACTTACCCACATCCAGAACACTACGCCGGGACCACCAATGGCTACCGCAATGGCCACACCTGCAATGTTGCCCATACCCACTGTGGCGGCAATAGCACTCATCAATGCCTGGAACGAGCTGATTTGTCCTTCCTGTTTACCGCCGTCGCTGGCCTGTTTTTTTCGCAATTCGCGAAGTGCCCAAGGGAAACGACGAAGAGAAACAGCCCCTGAATAGACGAAGAGGAAAAGTCCACCGCCAATCAGAAGCAGGAATTCAGGCACACCGCATACGAAGTCGCTCGTGTCGATGATGGCCTGACTGATAGTGCTAAATAAATCGTTCATAAATTATCTTAGTCTAATTATACAATAATATATATACTGAATTTGTGATTATTCGCTTGTCTTGTCAAGGGAGGGGCATCCACTTTTTTCTCAAACCAGCGATAACCCCTTGAAGAGGCTGTGCATAATACGAAGATGAGTCGTTTTTTGCACGGACGCTCGAGCCGAGCGTCCCTACAGGACCTTGATTGCCAATTATTACACAGCCCTATTTTGGGGTGCAAAGTTAATACTTTTTTCACAATAATAGAGCATTTGCCCACATAATTCTTTGATTCATCATCTTTTTGTACAATCCTTGATTTTGGTGTTATCGCGGACTTTCAGCCCGCATTGGAGGGGGGACTTGTCGCCCATCCCCGGCCTACGACCGGGGTTATCGTTCGCTCGCGCTCCCGTGTCGGGCCTTCAGCCCTTTCTTTGGATTCTGCGAGATTTCGAGTTTTTGAGATTTCTGGTCTGCGAGTTTTTTTTGGGGGGGGGATGGGTGGCGGAAAAAAGTGGAGCCCACATACGCGAGCCCCACTCCAAGGA
>JAKSMA010000182.1 GCA_024400895.1 Muribaculaceae bacterium
TATGCCAGCATCGCTCAATATGTGGTATATGATGTTTGACCCTAAAACATATAGTGGCAAACTTATTACTTCAACTCCTGATGAGTACAACACCATTTGGGTTATGAAGGATGCCTACGGCAATAAGAAGGCGAAACTCCGTACTGATATCCTTTCTCGTGTAAAGACCGACGAGTTCAATTTGCCAATCGCTGAAGGATTGTGGGGTAGTAAAGCTACTTATGATTCAATTATGGCGCGCATCTATACTTCGAAGTTAGGTGAAAAGAAATATCTCTACAGTTGCTTGAATTTCTGCTTGTTGGCCAATGCTGTTGAAAACATCACAAAACAACCGCTCAACACATTTGTTCAAGGTAATATATTCTTGCCTCTTGGTGCTTTCCACACCATGTATCGTCCGCTTGAAAAGTTCCCGCAATATCAGATTGCCTACACCGAAAAGGACACTTATTTGCGTCGTCAACACATCCATGGATATGTGCATGATGAACTTGCCGCTTTCTCTGGTGGTGTTCAAGGTAATGCGGGCTTGTTCTCAAATGCCAACGACCTTTGCAAGATTTTCCAAATGTGGCTCAATGGTGGTGAATACGGTGGCGATCGCTATTTAAAACAGTCTACAGTGGAGACTTTCCTCACTTCAAAGAGTCCTAATTCTCATCGTGGTTTAGGTTTTGATAAGCCACGCCTCGACAATCCCGACTGGTCGTCTACTTGTGAAGAAGCAAGCCCTGAGACCGTAGGTCACACTGGTTTTACTGGCACTTGCTATTGGGTTGACCCAAAGACTGATATGATTTATATCTTCTTGTGCAACCGTGTTTCGCCTACACGTAGCAATCCTAATTTCGGACGTGTAAGTGCTCGCACCAACATTCAGTCAATTCTCTACAAATCTATTGAAAAGTAATTACTGAAATCATAAAAATGTAGTAGGCCTGAAACCCATAGGTTTTGGGCCTATTTATTATAAATTAGTGTTGTTTTGGGCATATTGGAAATTATTTGTAACTTCGTAGTCAAATTGGACAATAATTAGACTAATATGATTTCATTCGTATCAGCACTTCTGTTATTAATTTTAGGTTACGTTTTCTACGGCCGGTTTGTGAGCCATGTATTTGGGGTGCAAACTGATCGTCCTACTCCGGCATACGCCCAGACTGATGGCGTCGACTTCGTGCCGATGCCTGCATGGAAGGTGTATCTCATCCAATTCTTGAATATCGCTGGCCTTGGTCCGATTTTCGGTGCCATAATGGGCGCAAAGTTTGGCACAGCATCTTATTTGTGGATTGTGTTGGGGTCAATTTTTGCAGGAGGCGTTCACGATTACTTGTCGGCAATGATAAGCATTCGTAAGCGTGGTGCATCAATAACTGAAATCATTGATGAACAACTTGGTAAAAAGGTGGGAAAAGTGATGCTTGTCATCCTTATGATGCTCTTGATACTTGTGGGAGCAACTTTTACAAGTGGCCCTTCTGAACTGTTGGCAAAAATGACAGGACAGTGGGGAATGGATGCCTTTGTTTGGATTGGTATTATTTTCTGTTATTATGTTTTGGCCACTGTTTGTCCGGTCAATAAGATTATAGGAAAAATTTATCCAGTGTTTGGCTTCTGTATGCTGTTTATGGCTATCAGTGTGATGTTATACATCTTGATAATTCAGCCCGAGTTGCCCGAGTTGTGGTCATCTGGCTCGTTTATTAATAAGGAATGGGAATCAGCTCCGATTATACCCCTGATGTTTATCACCATTGCTTGTGGTGCCATTTCTGGTTTTCATTCCACTCAGAGCACACTAATGGCACGCTGTGTCACCTCAGAGCGTGTTGCGCGCCACTGCTTTTATGGAGCGATGCTTACCGAAGGTGCTGTTACGCTCGTTTGGGCTGCTGCAGCCACAGTCTTTTTTCACGAACATGGCGTGATGAATCCCGATACTGGTAACGCATATACCGGTGCCGCTGTGGCCAATATTATTTGTAATAGTTGGCTTGGCACTTTTGGAGGTGTTTTAGCTGTGATAGGTATTATCGTTGCACCTATTTCTACCGGTGATACTTCCTTACGCTGTGCCCGTCTTATTTTGGCTGACTTTTTCAAATATGAACAAAAGCCTTTGTTGAAGCGATTCGTGCTGGCTGTGCCTGTTTTTGTGCTCACAATAGCTTTGCTCGTGTGGAGTTTGACCGATGCTAATGGATTTGGTAAACTCTGGAGATACCTCTCTTGGACCAATCAATTGGTGGCATCAATCACCCTGTGGGCTATTTCGGTGTATCTAAAAAAGAACAAGAAACTTTATTGGATAACGTTTGTTCCGGCAGTGTTCATGACATTTATCTGCACCTCATATATCATCATAGCCCCAGAAGGACTACAACTCGATTATGTGGTGGGTATGATTGTTGGAGCCGTGGTTGCTGTTGCGGCATTAGTTTGGTTTGTTTTAAACCATAATGGCGAACAAATAGTCTCAAAAGAAGAAAATAATTAAAAATACTTACTATATGAAAAAGATTCTCGTTTCGGTTTTGGCCTCTGCGCTTTCAGTTTTTGCGTATGCGGGCGGCTACAAAATTACAATCGGTTTTCCCGATGTGTCGTTAAATAATGCTACTGCTTATCTCACAAGTTACGATTCTGGCGATACTGTAGCCACAGGCACTGTGCATGGTAAGCGCTGTGTGATTAAGGGTAAGATTGAAGATTCATATTTTGCTCGTTTGATTATTGATGGTAAGCGCTGTGGCATGATTGTAGAGGATGGCGAAATTGCAGTGGATTGGGCTACTAAAATAGCTTCTGGTGCACCTCTCAATGATTATCTCAATGATTTGGATAAAAAGATGGAAAATGTGCAGACAGAAGAAGAGGCAGCAGTTTTCTATTACAAGGCTTTTGAAGAAAATAAAAACAATGGTGTAGGTCCATGGGCTTTCCATAATTATCTGATGTGTAAGCCTCTCACATTGCCTCAACTTGAAGCAGAACTTGCCAATGTGCCATCTTCATACATGGAACAGAAGCGTGTGAAGAGTGCCATTGCAAATGTGAAAGCACAGGCGGTGACTGCCGAAGGACAGATGTTTACCGATTTCACAGTTACCAGAGAGGATGGAAGCACTGTGAAATTGAGCGACTACGTTGGTAAGGGTACTTACACACTTGTCGATTTTTGGGCAAGCTGGTGTGGACCATGTCGTCGCGAAATCCCTAACATTAAAGCGCTCTATGAAAAGTATAACGGAAAAGGTATGAGTTTCCTTGGTGTTGCTGTTTGGGATGCTCCTGCAGATACTCACAAAGCTATTGAGCAATTGCAGATGCCTTGGCCAGTGATTGTTGGCAACAAGAATCTCACAGAGCCCACACAGAAATATGGCATTATGGGTATTCCTCATATCATTATCTTTGACCCAGAAGGTCGTATTATTTCACGTGGCTTGCAAGGAAAGAAACTTGCAGAGATGGTAGATGCCTGTATGGCAAAGTAAAATCAGATAAGGTAATATTACACTACACAACGAGGGCTGAAGCATAACACTTCAGCCCATCGTTGTGATATAAATGTGTGATTATCTTTTATTTTGCAGGGAGAACATTGATTTTAAGTTTTGCATATGCTCTGTCGCATTTAGCGATAGCCTCTTCCACACTGTCGGCTGTAGCGAGGATTACACCCATGCGGCGATGCCCCTTCACTTCTGGTTTGCCAAAGATGCGGATGTCGACACCAGCTTCTTCCAGTGCCTTGTCCACATTTTCAAATTCTACACGATTGCTGTCGCCTTCCACCACGATAGCCTTGCTTGCAGAAGGACCATAGAAACGAATGGCAGGAATAGGCAATCCCATTAATGCGCGAGCGTGGAGAGCGAATTCGCTCAAGTTTTGAGATATCATGGTCACCATGCCTGTGTCATGTGGACGAGGTGACACCTCGCTGAAGATGACTTCTTCACCTTTGATAAACATCTCAACACCAAAAATACCATATCCGCCAAGTGCATCGGTCACTTTCTTTGCAATGTCTTGGGCCTTCGCAATAGCTACAGGTGCCATGGCTTGCGGCTGCCAAGAATAGCGGTAGTCGCCATCTTGCTGAATATGGCCAACAGGTTCGCAGAACTGCGTGCCTGCCACATTGCGAACGGTAAGCAGGGTGATTTCGTAATCAAAATCCACAAAACCCTCAACAATCACTCGGCCAGCACCTGCGCGTCCGCCTTCTTGCGAAATGTGCCAGGCGCGGTCAATGTCGGCTTCAGTCTTCACCACACTTTGTCCGTGGCCAGAGGAACTCATGATTGGCTTTACTACGCAAGGGATACCTACTTCTTTGATTGCCTCCTTGAATTCTTCTTCTGTAGAAGCGAAACGATAAGGAGATGTAGGCACACCAAGTGTTTCGGCAGCCAAGCGACGAATGCCTTCACGATTCATTGTGAGAAGAGCTGCGTTGGCTGTAGGAGTTACATTATAGCCTTCTTTCTCAAGCTCCACAAGGGTAGGGGTAGCAATTGCTTCCACTTCAGGGATGATGTGGTCGGGTTGCTCTTCCTTGATGGCTGTGCGCAATGCTTCACCATCGAGCATACTGAATGATTTGCTGCTTTGTGCCACTTGCATGGCTGGAGCGCCAGGATAGCGGTCGCAAGCCACAACTTCTACACCCAAGCGTACGAGTTCAATCGCCACTTCTTTACCGAGTTCGCCACTGCCCAAAAGCATTGCTTTTTTGCCAATTTCAGTGCCGAATGATCCAATTTTTGTCATGATTGTATAGAGTATATTTGTTTTGTTCTACAAAGTTACGCTTTGATGGCATAATATACAAATGTATCATTTATAATTATTGTTTATGTTTGTGCACTGATTTGCGTATGTTTATGAAAATCACTAATTTTGCATAAATAAAAACACTTATTATTTTTAAGATGATGCTTAATTTCTATCGCATATTACTTTTTTTGATTGTTTCTGTATTCTCCTTTTCTGCTATAACGCAAAAAAAAAATGATGAGGAGTGGGGCTCTAAAATGACTGTTCGGCGTGTTCATAAGAAACCAGATGTGATTGTTTTGG
>JAKSMA010000183.1 GCA_024400895.1 Muribaculaceae bacterium
AAATGAGATATATTTTATATTTTTGAAAAAAATTAAGATTATGAAAAAAATTATATTCTCAGCTATTTTAGCGATATCTGCTGTATTTTCTTTCAATGCAGCAAATAATGTGGCCTATCAAGATGCGTCGGTCCGCTTCACTGTTATCACCGATGGCACGGTGCGTATGGAATATTCGCCCGACGGCAAGTTTGTTGACGAAAACTCGTTTGTGGCAGTGGAGCGCGACTATGCTCCAGTGAAGTACACGGTAAAGAATGGCTCCTGGATAGAAATTACCACATCAAAGATGAAGCTCCGCTACAAGAAGGGCAGTGGTGCTTTCACAGAAAAGAATACCGAAATCAAGGGCGTGAAGGGCGCATTCCAATTTGCATGGAAACCAGGCATGAAGCAGAAAGCCAACCTCAAGGGTACTTATCGCACACTCGACCGTTGTTTGGGCGAGACATTCAGCCCCGGCAAGGAGAAAATTAAATTGCCTATTGAAGACGGTATTATTGCTCGTGACGGTTGGACGCTGATCGACGATTCAAAGAATTTCCTTTTCGACGGTTCGCAAGACTGGGACTGGGTGAAGCAACGCAAAGTTGCCGATGGGGCACAGGACTGGTACTTTATGGCCTATGGCACCGACTACAAGAAGGCGCTGTCCGACTTTGCCACATTTGCCGGCAAGATGCCATTGCCTCCACGCTATGTGTTTGGCTACTGGTGGAGTCGCTACTGGGCTTACAGCGACCAAGAGATGCGCGACCTTATCGACAAGATGGATGCATATCAAATCCCTCTTGATGTGCTCGTTGTCGACATGGACTGGCACTATACCGATAATGTGCGTGGCGGTTGGACAGGTTTCACATGGAATAGGTCGTTCTTCCCCGAGCCTAATAAATTCCTCAACTATCTTCGCGACAAAGGCTTGAAAATAACGCTTAACCTCCATCCCGCCGATGGTATCAAGACCTGGGAAGAAAAGTACAAAGAAATGTGTGCTGAGGTGGGTTTGAACCCTGCAGAGAAGAAAGATATTCCTTGGTGGGGCAGTCGTAAGGACTTCACTAAGGGGCTGTTCAAGCATATTCTCAACCCGATGGAGAAAGAGGGCGTTGACTTCTGGTGGCTCGACTGGCAGCAGTATCCCAACGACTTGCTCGTTGACGGGCTGAGCAACACATGGTGGATTAACTACACCTTCTTTACGCAGCAGCAGAAGTTTACCGACAAGCGTCCGTTACTCTATCACCGTTGGGGTGGGCTTGGCAACCACCGCTATCAGATTGGTTTCTCGGGCGACACTTATGTGGGATGGAAATCATTGGATTTTCAGCCATATTTCAACCACACAGCCTCTAATGTGCTCTATGGCTTCTGGAGCCACGACATTGGTGGCCATATGTTTGGATGGGGCAATGATATCTCTCCAGAGGATGCCACCGACCATGTCGACCCTGAACTCTATGTGCGTTGGATGCAGTTTGGCGCATTGAGCCCAGTGCTCCGCACCCATTCCACCAAGGACAACCGTCTGGAGAAAGAGCCTTGGGCATTTGGCCCAGAGGTGACCGATATGCTCCGCGACATTATCCAACAGCGCTATCGTATGGCTCCATATATATATACTACTGCTCGCAAGGCCCATGACACTTCCATCTCGATGTGCCGACCTATGTACTACGACTATCCAACCACCGAAGAGGCTTATCAGTTCAAGAACCAGTATATGTTCGGTGATGATATGATGATTGCACCTGTCACTCAGCCTGCTACTAAAGGTTTTGCGACCATCAAGGTATGGCTTCCTGAAGGTAAATGGTATGAGATGGTGAGCGGCACTATGCTCGAAGGCGGCAAGGTTGTGGAACGCGACTTTGCAATCGACGAATACCCCATCTATGTGAAGGCTGGTTCTGTTTTGCCATTCACTGGCAGTAAAGTTAAAAACCTTACAGCAAACGACGACCCAGTGGAAGTGACCGTGTTCCCTGGTGGAAATGGTGAGTTTAGAATGTATGAAGATGCTGGTGTGAGCCAGAATTACGAAACCGAGTGCGCATGGACTTCACTTTCGTCAAAGCGCGAAGATAGCCGTTTGACCGTGAATATCGCTCCTCGCCAAGGGGCTTACGAAGATATGCCACAAGCGCGAGATTTCAGTGTGCGCGTGCTGTGTTCTGAGTGGCCAGCTTCTGTGACCGTTAATGGTGTGGAAGCCGAATACACCTACGATGCCAAGGAATTGGCGGTGGTTGTGAAGTTGCCTAAGAAAGCATGTGGTGAAGCAACCGAGGTTGTTCTCAATTATGCAGCGCAGACACAAAACCTCGCCGACGGTACCATCGGCCGCGCAAAACGCATCGTGAAGACGATGAACGAGTTTAAGAGCAAGCGCGATCCGGGTCGTTTGTTCAACGATGAAGTGGCTGAACTTGGTTCGTTCTATGTGGGTGTCAATTACAATCCAGATAAAGTGCTCGAGTGGGTGAATAAGTTCAACACCACTTACAATCGTCTTCCCGAAGCCCTCAAGACTTTTGGCAACAAAGAGAATGACAAGGGCGACGTTCAATGGATTCTTGACGAAATCAACTACAAGAAATAAGCCTTCCTTTATGGTCGGTTACTTGTATTGAATGTGTTGAAAATATGATTTTTTAGATAATAAGTGGTTTTATGAAAATTTTAGTGGTAATGGTGTGCCTTTTGGTGTGCTCTGGTGCTTTCGGCGCTCCGATTGCTTCTTCCAATGGCGATAAGGTGGCTGAGGCTCCTGCTTTTCGCGACCCGGTGACCGATGGCGCAGCCGACCCTTGTGTGGTGTTTAACCGTCAGGAAAAGGTGTGGTATATGTTCTACACCCAGCGGCGTGCCAACACCGAATCGTGCGACGTGGCGTATTGCTATGGCAACAAGATAGGCGTGGCTTGCAGCGACGACAATGGTCGCAGCTGGTATTATCGCGGCACTCTTGATTTGGATTTTGAAAATGGTCATAACACCTTTTGGGCTCCCGATGCAGTCTATTACAAAGGGGAATACCACATGTTCGTGACCTATATCCGTGGTGTGCGTAATCATTGGGGCGGTGCTTCGAAGATGATGCACTACACCAGCGAAGACCTTTGGAAGTGGAAATGTGAAGGCGCTTGCAAACTCCCTAAAGAGGGCGTGATTGATGCCACGTTGGCGCAATTGCCTTCGGGGAAATGGCGTATGTGGTTTAAGTGGGACAGCAAGTCGTACTTTGCCGATAGCGACGACCTCTTCAAATGGACCGGTGCCGACAAGCCTGCAGTGAGCGACCATCCTCATGAAGGTGCCAAGGCATTCAGATTTGGCAAGTATTATTGGCTCGTGATGGATGAGTGGGCTGGTATGGGCGTGTATCGTTCCGACGACTTCGACCATTGGACTCGTCAAGAGGGCAGAATACTTGATGTGCCAAGCAATCGGCGTGACGACGGTCCATCGGGTTCGCATGGCGATGTGGTAGTGGTTGGCGACCGTGCATGGGTGTTCTATTTCACCCATCCGGGCAGAAAGCGTCATCCCGACGCCGACCACGATGCCAACGACAATATCCCGTATGAGCACCGACGCTCATCAATTCAGGTGGCAAAACTCGAAATCACCCCAGAGGGCACGCTCCAAGTGAAAGACCGCAATGCTGGTGTGCACATCTATCTCCCCGACGACTATAAATAGCTATTTTATTTGGTGAGAGTGCGGCCGGTGGTGCGCGTTTTGACGTTGCTCACGTGGCTGGGTTTCTTGTCGGGCGATGTGGTGAAGAGTTTGCTTACGCTGGCATCTACAGTGGTGTTGGAGATGTCGTGGCTGTAATCGTTGCTTTTCGGCATGCCCACGAGTGTGTTGTATTTGCCGAGGCGTGCATCGATGGTGCTGCCGCTGATTTGTAGTTTCTTGGGCGCATTGATGTAGTAGCCGTGAGAGTCGCATCCGCCTATTGAAATCTGAGAATCCTTGATGACCACCGACTCCATTTGCTCAAATAGGCTCCAGTCCACACGGGCTGTGCCGTGCACTCTGCACTTGTCGAGACTCACAGAATAGGATTTTCCACCCACTTTGCTAAATAGATAGGCAAATGGGTTGCTGGTTTTACCTCCGCTGTAGGAGGCGCTACCGTTCACTTCTATATCAGTGTTCACAAAATCAACTTTTGGACTGGTGGCTTTTGTTGAAAAAGCCGCAAATATGCTCATGATGCAGTATTGGCTACTTGCGTCGGTTTGCGTTTTGAGGTTGAACTTGAACGTGCAGTTCTCAAATAGCAATCGGTCGGCACAAGTGCGTAAAGCCAGCGTTCCGTAGGTGCCGGTAGAGAAGTCGAATGTTGTGTTTTTGATGATGAAAGTATCACCAACACGACCTTCTGAAGCATTGAAAGCATAACTGTCGTAACCTACGAGCTTGTATTTCCCGTTGACCACAAATTTGCTGTTTTCAATTCGATTGCCGTATGATTGATTGGTGTAGGCTGCGTCTGATTCCTGCTTCGGGCCATAGAAAAGGTCGGTAAACGAGGCGTTGCGCACCACCACATTGTGCGAAAGTGTGGAGATGTCGATAGGTTGGAGGGCATAGTCTCCACTCACATTTTCCACCGTCACATTCTCTGCACGCATACCGATTGGTTGGAAGTAATGGTGCGAGAACGTGCAATCTGCGATGCGCGCGTTGCTGATTTTTCCTGCTTGGGCGTAGTTGTTGCGCTTCATGCCAAACACCACACCATTGAGGCGCATCTCAAAGTGGCAGTCGTGTACATTGATACCCGACGAGGTCTTGTTTGGGGCGCTGGTGTCGAACACCACGCCTTCTGCCGCCAGTCCCAGATTTTTTGTGCCGTCGGAACCATAGTAATAGCAATTGTCAGCCCAATCATATTTATTGCCCCCACGTGCCACCGTGTAGGAAACCCCATTCACCTTTATGGCTTTTGATGGATTTCCGCTGGTGTGGACTGGGGGAAAATCGTGACATTCGTGATAGCCCATAAATGCCATGTTGCTCACTTCCACATTGCTGCAGTCGACAAAGCGAATACCGCTGATAAGCACGCCGCCGTGCATTAC
>JAKSMA010000184.1 GCA_024400895.1 Muribaculaceae bacterium
ACGCCCCATGGAAGGCACATTGCGATATTTGATGTCTTGAAGAATTTGTGAATAAGGAGCATTTCGCTCATAGAAAAAATAGGCTGTGGCACGCTCTACGGGCACTTTTCCTGCAAATCGCTGCACCATAGAGTTGAGTGGCAGTTCCTCAAAGCCAGTGCGGGGCAAATTCATCAGGCACTTACGGCAAATGTAGCGCTCGGCACCGTCGAGCACCTTTCCGCACACCGGACACACGCGAGGCATGAAAATGTCGGCTGTGGCTTGGAGTATGTCGGAGAGTTTCATTATTCAGAATCGTCGGAGCCACCCATCAATTCATCGACAATTGGATAGAAAACGTTGGGCTCGAATCCACGAGAAGCGGCATATCGCATCAGTGAGGCGCGAGCTTGCATTCGTTCTTTATTCTTCACATCACGCATTTTTGCTTGAAGCAGGCGGCGGATAGTGTTGCCGTATTCGGTTTCGTCGACTTCTGCAAGCGCTGCTTCGATATGGTCTTTACCTATGCCTTTCGTTTTGAGCATAAAAGCCACTTTTATGCGCCCCCAGCCGTTGAATCGCATCTTGTCGCGGCAGTAGGCGCGGGCATAGCGCTCGTCGTTGAGGTAGTTTTCGCTTTTCAGTTGCTTCATCACGCCGTCGGCTTCCTCAGTGGTCAATCCCCAACCAATAATCTTGGTGTAGATGTCGCCGCTTGCCTGCTCCGAGCGTGCACAGAGTGCTGCTGCTTTATTGAAAGCGGCAGTGGGGGAAATGGGCTTTCGGGGAGATTTTTGCATACATCAGATATTTTGACCTGTACAAAATTAATGCATCTGTCTCAAAAAAACAAGTGAATTATTGCTGTTGTAACTGATATTATTCGTAAATTTGTAACGAAATATAAATATCAATTTTATCAAACATACATTCATGAAAAAGTTAGACATCCTTCTTGCTGAAAAATTGTTGAAAATTAGTGCTATCAAGCTTCAACCAGATTGTCCTTTTACTTGGGCAAGCGGTTGGAGTTCACCAATTTATACCGACAATCGTCTTACATTGTCGTATCCTGAAGTTCGCAACTTTATCAAAGTGGAGCTTTCTCGCTTGATTCTTGAAAACTTCGGTGATGCAGAGTTGGTGGCAGGCGTGGCAACTGGTGCTATTGCTCAAGGCGCTCTTGTGGCCGACACTCTGGGCAAACCAATGGTGTATGTTCGTTCGGCTCCAAAGGACCACGGATTGGAGAACATGATTGAAGGCAACATCAAGCCTGGTCAAAAGGTGGTAGTGGTTGAAGACCTCGTGTCAACCGGCAAGAGCAGTTTGAAGGCTGTGGAAGCGTTGCGTATGGCAGGCGCTGAAGTTGTGGGTATGGTGGCTATCTTCACCTACGAATTTCCACAGGCTGCTGAAGCGTTTGAAAAGGCTGGTGTTCAGCTCGTGACTTTGAGCGGCTACAGTGCCATGATTAAGGCGGCAGTTCAAACCAACTACATCAAGGCAAGTGATGAAGCACAACTCCAGCTCTGGCGTGAAGATCCTGAAAACTGGACTCCAAGCAATGTAAAAATCGACTAAAAAGAAAATAATGGAAACATATAAAAGTGACAAACATATAATTGATTGCGACATTACCACCGTTTACAGTAAGTTGTCGAATCCAGAGGTGTTTCGCAAACACATGGAAGACAATATCGACAAACTTCCTGAAGAGGCGCGCACACATCTCCAGAACCTCAAATTTGAGGACGGCGGCGTGGTGATTGAATCGCCTATGGGACCGCTGAAATTGGGTATTGTGGAGAAGGTGGAGCCTTCAAAAATCGTGTTCGGCGCTGCACAGTCGCCAGTGCCATTCGGTTTGGTAATCGAACTCAAGGAAGTGGATGCAGAGCACACTGAAAGTATGACCGCCCTCCAACTCGACCTCCCTATCATGCTTCGTGCCATGGTGGGCAGCAAACTTAAAGACGGCGCTCAAAAGTTCGGCGAAATGATTGCTCGCTTGCCTTACAGGGATTTGTAATTAATTATTTTGGCAGATAATGGATAAAAGGGGATTGAGGAAACTCTTTCCCCTTTTCAAATACCGATAACTATGATTTACGACAATAGCCAGGTGCGACGCCAGGCGCGTTTGCTCAGCGAAGAAAGAGCAAAGGAATTGCTTCGTGAAAGCGAATGGGGGGTGCTCTCGATGGTGGATGTGGATGGAGAAAGCGCGTATGGCATTCCGCTCAACTTTGTGTGGGATGGCGATAGCGCTCTATATATCCATTGTGCCAAAGAAGGCCATAAACTTCGTGCGTTGGAATTGCATCCCCGAGTGTCGTTCACCATTGTAGGCAAAGTGCAGTTGCAGTCGGCCATGCTCACCACCGAATATGAAAGTGTGGTGATGCGCGGTGTGGCAAATGTTCATTTGAACGACAACGAAAAACGAAAGGGATTGACATTGATGGTGCAAAAGCTGTGTGCCGACCATTTGGAAAAGGCAATGCAGGGCATCGAGCGCTCGTTTGCCGTGGTGGATGTGATTCGTATTGATTTGGTCACCTATAGTGGCAAATGCAAATATATGAAATGATGGAAGCGAAGAAAAAGAATGGGCTTGTGCTTGAAGGCGGAGCCTACCGTGGCATGTTCACTTGCGGTGTTCTTGATGTGATGATGGAGAACGGCGTGCAGGTTGACGGCATTGTGGGGGTAAGTGCTGGTGCTGCATTTGGTGTGAACTATTGCAGTGGGCAAATAGGTCGCGCATTGCGTTACAACCAACGGTTTGCCAACGACAAGCGATATGGCGGCATTCATTCGCTGTTCACTACGGGCGACCTATATAATGCGGAGTTTTGCTACCATGTGGTGCCGCTGGAATATGATGTTTTTGATTATGAAAAATTCCTTGCCAGCCCTGTGGATTTCCACTTAGTGTGCACGGATGTCGACACTGGCGAGCCGGTGTATCATTTGCTTCGCGATAATGACATTCACGAGGCATTGGAGTGGATTCGTGCTTCGGCATCGATGCCAATGGTGTCGAATGTGGTGGAAGTGGGTGGCTGTCGTCTGCTCGACGGCGGCATGTCCGACAGCATTCCGCTTCAGTATTTTCAGCGCGTAGGCTATGAAAAGAATATTGTGGTGCTCACCCAGCCTTTGGGCTACGAGAAAAAGCTCACGAAGATGATGCCGCTCATGAAACTACTGTTGCGAAAATATCCGAAGATGGTGGAAGTGATGCGCAGGCGCCACGAGATGTACAATGCCCAATTGGCGTATGTGGCTCAACAGGAGAAGGCGGGTAATGTTTTTGTGATTCGTCCTGCCGAAAAATTGGAAATCGGGCACACTTGTCACGACCCCGAACTGATGGCGCGCACTCACCAACTCGGCAGAGAACAAGCCACATTAAACCTTTCAGCCATGAAAGATTTCCTCAACCAATAATCCCAATAGCCCCTCTAATTTCTAACTTCTAACTTCTAATCTCTTATTTCTAACTTCTATCGTCTAATTTCTAACTTCTAATCTCTAATTTCTAATTTCTAACTTCTATTCTCTAATCTCTAATTTCTTTCAACGAAATTTTCGTGCTGTCCATTGCGCGCCACACATAGGCGATGTAGGCAAGTACGAACGGCACAAGTAGCGACACCGCGCTCATCACTTTGAGGGTGAAGAGGCTCGACGAACTGTTGCGTATGGTGAGCGAACTGTTGGCGTCGAGCAGCGATGGGTAGAAAGCAGTGTTGTTGAAGCCGAGCACCCAGAATAGGCTGAGGACTACGAGCACCACACCTATGCCTGCGGGCCAAATGCCTTTGTTCCATTTTGCTTGTGTTTTCAGGGTTTTCCCGATGCCCCACAGCACCAGTCCTGTACCAGCAAGCAACACAAACAGGCACCACCACATGTCGATGAAGTTGTGCAAATATTTGTATTCAATCCATTGCACCGCATCGTCGGTGGTATCCACACCATTAGAAGTGAGAATTAAAACGATAGTGATAAGGAAAAGTACGACAAATGCTCCGCCGTTGATAATCAGCTGCTTATTTTGTGCTTTTTGTAAACCTTCGTCATTGACATTGTTGATAAAATAGAGCGACGCTAAGGTGCGTGCGAGAAATAGAATCATCACGCCAAACACCAAATTTTTCCAGCAAACGATGGCTTCAAAGCCGTGTTTTGGACCCCAAGTGGAAATAGTGGGTGCTTCCACATCGAGAATTTTGGCTTTGGTCACACAAAATTCGTTGCCGAAAAACATGCTCCCTACTGCCACTCCAAGGAGCAATGGGCCGAGTATGCCATTGATGCAGAGCAATGTGTCGTAGAATTTTGTGCCATATACATTGCCTTTCTTGCTGCGATATTCGTAAGAAATGGCCTGGATTACGAAGCTAAAAAGAATGAGCATCCACAGCCAATAGGTACCGCCGAAACTGGTGGAGTAGAACAATGGGAACGATGCGAAAAATGCACCGCCGAAAGTGACCAGCGTGGTGAACGTGAGTTCCCATTTTCGCCCCAGAGAATTAATCATCAGCGAGCGTTGGTCGGCATTCTTTACACCGATAAGCATCGATTGTCCGCCTTGTACAAAAAGGAGAAACACCAGCAGGGCTCCAAGCAATGAAATGATGAGCCACCAATAGTTTTGAAGGAGTTCGATTGTCATAATTATCAATGTTTTGCGGTGTTGAGATTCTGTTTTGATTGTTTTGAGATTTGCTTCATGATGATGCTCACATCAGCAATGAGCAACGCGGTGAAGATGACTGCAAACACCCAGAAGGTGACTTGCACATAGCCTGCACTAAGGTCGCTGATTGCCACTTTATTAGGCATAAGGTCTTGAATGGTCCAGGGTTGGCGGCCCACTTCTGCCACAATCCACCCGCAAGCGCTGCAGAGATAGGTGAGAGGGATTGTGACGATGGCAAGCAAATGCCACCATTTTGCCCACTTCGCTTTCTCGAGCCACTGGCGTTTGTAGGCAAACACGAGCGCCACAAAAAGGAACACCAACAAATATCCACCAATGCTCACCATCAGGTGGAAGGT
>JAKSMA010000185.1 GCA_024400895.1 Muribaculaceae bacterium
CAACGACATCGGCTACTACGGCTCTGCAATTCTAATCGGACTTGGCAACGGTCACCTCTGGCCCGCATATCAAAATATGACCATCAATCTTGGCACCAACGAGCAACGCGGCACCGCCAATTCCACCATTCTCATTTCATGGGATATAGGTATGGGGCTCGGGTGCCTCATCGGCGGTGTAGTGGCCGACTGGATGGGCTATTCCGCAGCATTCTGGACCACTGTGGCAGTAAACGCCATCGGTGTGGCGGGCTACTTCGGCTACGCCATGCGTCACTTCCAACGCAACAAACTCCGCTAATCCCCACTTTTTTCGAGGACTTGTTTTTACCAGTTGTAGATGTTGCGGAGAATCCACCAGAGGCACACGATAATCAATGCCACAATGGATACTATGGCGGAATTCAAATGGGAATACAGACGTGGAAAACGGTCGCGCAAATAGCGACTCGTGAACACAAATGCCAAGACTGGCAACACCACCACAAGCAGTGCATTGTAGCGGATGGCACCTATCACATCGGCGTGCAACAGGGCGTGGATGGCGCGTTGCGATCCACAGCCAGGGCATTTAAAGCCTGTAAGCGAAAGGAATGCACACTTGGGGAAAAGGCGTGTGCTGGAAGGGTCAAAAACAAAGTAGACGACTGCAACGGTGACAAATACCACTGCTAACACTGCATAGGTAATTTTTCTGCGTGCAGTCATCACACTTCACTATTAGAGCATTATCATTGAGAATGGCATGAACAAAATAGAAAATACTACCGAAAGGATGCAAAGCCATGCACCCCATTCGCTGTATTTTTTAGCCTTCTCGTAATCGCCAGCCTGATATTTGTTCTTGGTCATTACCGCCAGCACTATGGCAACCACAGCCAAAGGCGTGCAGCACAACACGGCACAAACGATAGCCGCCACAAGGTTGGTGGGAGGACATTCTTCAGGAGTTTGCGCAGGTGCAGGAGTTTGCACGGGTGCCATTTGTGGTTGCACATATTCAGGAGTCTGCATTGGTGGTGTGGGAGGAACGGGTTCTTCATAGGCAGGTGGCACAGGTTCAGAATCCTGCTGGTCAGCCAGTTCGTCCACACCCTCTTCCACTTGTTCTTCAGCCGGCGCTTCCGCCTCTTTCATTTCTTTTTCTTCAACGTCCACTTGTGCTTCTTCGACATCAGGAGCCACTGCAGGCTGTTCTTCCACCACTGGAGCAGCTTCCACTATCAAGCCAGCCAATTCTGGAACTTTGTCGATTCGTTTCCATCCATCCATTCCTTTGTGCCAAACGTAGGTGTTGTTTGTGTCAAACGACATTCCTTGCAACTGCTCGATGGTGTATGGACCGCTTTGCGCACCATTCTGATTTATCCAATACTGAAGATTCATGCTCATAATCAATTTATTGTTATTGAATGGCAAAGATAAGCAATTTTTAATCAACAATTGCCTTTCTCTGCAAAATTTTCTAAATTTCAGGGCTCTACCCAGTCGCCATTGGCCTTGATAAGAGCCACGAGGCGTGGAATGGCTTCTGTTTCGGGCACATTGCGCTCTATGCATTCCTTGCCTTTGTAGAGGCTGATGCTGTGGCGTGCAGCACCCACATAGCCATAGTCGGCATCGGCCATTTCGCCTGGACCATTCACCACACATCCCATCACACCAATCTTGAGATGGGTGAGGTGGCTTGTGGCTGCTTTCACCTGCTGCACAGTGGTCTGCAAATCAAACATCGTGCGACCACAGCTTGGGCAAGAGATAAATTCGGTTTTTGAAGTGCGAAGTCGCGCTGCCTGAAGAATGGCAAATGCATATTCCACCACCTTCTGCTGGCTATCGTAATGAGGCGCTTCAAGCCAAATGCCATCGGCAAACCCGTTAAGCAGCAGTGTTCCCAAGTCGGCACCAGCTTTCACTTGGAGCCACTCAGTGTCGGTATCGGCATAATTCACGCGCACCACCACCGGGCAATCCACTCCGAGCGAAACCATGGTGTGAAGCATCGCCTGCAGGCTGCCTGTCACATTCATGTTGGCAGCAGTGGCTATCACCACCACATTCTCCAATCCTTTGAGCATTTGAAGTTGCTCTTTTGAGGCATCGGCAGCCACTTGCACAAACTGCACAGAAGCCGCAGCATCGTGAACGAAATCGGCAAGCGACACAAGTGGATATGTTTTTGTGCCGTCGGTCAATGCGCCGTCGGCGAAATAATAGTCAGGCTTCAGTTTGCCCGCTATATCTTCTGGAGCGCACGATGCCACCACTACAGGCACCTTGCGCCCACCGATTTTATCAAGCACGGTAAGCGAACGGCGGCGTTGAGGAGTCAGTGCATCATAACCCTCATACACCTCCCCTTCTATCACATCGTGGCCCGCACGGCCTGTAATATACTGAACGAGTTTCTGAGCCACAGGCACTTCCACTTCAGGGTCTTCACTGAGCGAAACGCGGATAGTGTCGCCCAAGCCTTCCGACATCAGGCAGCCTATGCCCACAGCGCTCTTGATGCGGCCATCTTCGCCGAAGCCCGCTTCAGTAACACCCAAATGCAATGGGAAATGCATATCTTCAGCATCCATCGCAGCCACTACGCGGCGCACTGCCTCTACCATCACCACCACATTGGAAGCCTTCATCGAAATCACCACATCGAAGAACTTCTGCTCCACGAACACGCGCAAAAATTCCATCACGCTCTCCACCATACCGGCGGCGGTGTTGCCATAGCGGCTCATGATGCGGTCGCTGAGGCTTCCGTGATTCACACCGAGGCGCACTGCTGTGTGATGCTCTCGACAGATGTCGATAAATGGCACCAAGGCATCGTGAATGCGCTGCAGTTCGGCCTGATATTCTTCATCGGTGTAGCTGAGACTCTTAAACTGGCGTGCAGGGTCAACGAAGTTGCCCGGATTAATGCGCACCTTGTCGGTTACGGCTGCGGCAGCAAAAGCAGCCTTTGGATTGAAGTGGATGTCAGCCACCAAAGGCACATCGCATCCATGTTCGCGAAGCACGGTACGGATGCGCCCAATGTTTTCGGCCTCCTTCACTCCTTGTGCAGTGAGACGCACGATATCGCCCCCTGCATCGGCTATTCGCTGGCTTTGAGCCACACTGGCTTCTATGTCGTCGGTATTGGTGTTGGTCATCGACTGCACCCTCACCTCATGGCTACTGCCAAGCATCACCCCGCCCACATTCACATCTACGGTGGCACGGCGGCGGTAGTTGAAAATATTGTTCATCAATTCACTTTAAAGTCGTATTTCACTTCAGCCAAATCTTTGTTGGCCTTTTCAATTTTTGCCCCGAGAGTGGCCTTGTAGGCAGCCACCTTTTCTGCGATTTTCTCATCGCCGAGCGCCATCATTTCGGCAGCAAGAATGGCAGCATTCATCGCACCATTCACACCCACAGTGGCCACAGGAATGCCTGGAGGCATCTGGATGATGCTCAACATGGCATCCAATCCGTCGAGCATACCTTTGATGGGCACACCTATCACGGGAAGTGTGGTGCTGGCGGCTATCACACCAGGCAATGCCGCAGCCATACCTGCGCCAGCTATAATCACCTTGATGCCACGGTCCTTTGCCTCACGGGCAAACTTTTCCACAGCATCGGGGGTACGGTGAGCTGAGAGGGCATTCACTTCGAATGGAATTTCCATATCGTTAAGCCACTTGCAGGCTTTTTCCATCACGGGCATATCGCTTGTGCTGCCCATAATGATACTGACTAATGCTTTCATTTCTTTATCTTTATATCGTTTGTTATTATCCAAAAAGTTGCATCAGCAAAGTGACGCACAAGAAACCGTTGAGCGCTCCAGCAAGCACTTGGCCAAGGGTGTGCCGACCGAGAATGATGCGAGCAGAGCCCAACATACCACACAGCAGCACTGCCACCATCAACACCCACACGAGATTGAACGCCTCAGTCACCAGCACATGCATATTGTAGATGAGCGCCACAATGCCGGCCATACCGGCCATGTGGGCACTGATTTTCCACCACAGGTTCACCACAGCCGAAATCGTTACAGCGAGGGCGCCGCCAACGCAAAACATCACCATCCACATCGGGGCGTGAACGCGAGTGTAGAGATAAAATGCCGCAGCCACATAGCACACCAGTGCAAAGATGAAAGGCAGCAGTCGCTCCTTGCGGTCGACCAAGTTCTTGTCGGTGATTAATTTAAAATGATGCAAAGTGGTGATGAAAAACATTGGCAGCACGCAAGTAATGCCGCCCACCACCAGCAGCACAGTCACACGCAATCCCATATCATAGGCGCTCAAATAAGAGCACCATAGCGCTATCAGCACACCATAGGTGGGCACAAGAAGCGGACTGAGCATTGCCGAGGCAAAGCGCGAGAGTCCCACCATTATTCTTCCATATTTCACATCATTTGCTTTCATCAAAATATATCTGCTTGGTTTTGATTATCTATTAAAGTTCCTTACGATGTCGCGAATCAGGGATGCCCAATTGCTCGCGATATTTCGCCACTGTGCGTCGAGCCACATTGTAGCCTTTCGCCTTGAGCAACTTTTCGATAGCGCCATCGCTCAGTGGACGTGACTTGTTTTCGCTCTCTACGATTTCGCGCAAAGCATTCTTCACCGCCTTTGTAGAAACAGATTCCTCGCCACTTTCGCCGGCAGGGATACCGCCGCTAAAAAAGTCCTTCAACTTGAAAGTGCCCCACGGCGTCATCACATATTTACCTCTTTCACCGCCACACACGCGAGAGATGGTGGTTTGGTCAAGGCCTGTGTCGTTTTCTATATCCATATATTTCATCGGCACAAGCTGATTGTCGTCGCCGGTGAGGAAAAACGGCATTTGGTTCTTGATGATCGACTTCATCACAAGCATCAGCTTTTCTTGACGGCGTTTCAGTATGGCGATGAATCGGTTGGCGCTATCGTAGAACGACTTCACACTCTTGTCCTTTGCCGCAAAAGTCTCGATATCGCCCGACAGTTCTTCGGCTATCACCAGTTCAGGAATGCGGTTTGGCATAC
>JAKSMA010000186.1 GCA_024400895.1 Muribaculaceae bacterium
AAACCTGAGAGAAATTCAAGCTGATGCGTTCTATAATTCTGGCCTTACTGGTGACGTTGTGCTTCCATACGGTTTTGAAAGCCTGGGGTATCGTGCATTTAGCGGAACCAAGGTAAGCCGTATGTTTGTCCCCCATATGACATATTACAGTCCCCGAATGTTTAAGGGGATGAGCAGTTTGACCGAATTGTATCTCAACATGTATATATCGAATGACTCTGAGATGGATTTCACTGGCGTGCCCTCAGCTTGCACTTTGCATGTGCCTTACAAACTTATTGATTCATACAAGGCAAAACCTGTGTGGAACAATGCGTTTAAGACCATCACCAGCGGTGCTTGCGACTTTACTTATGGCTCAAGTGCTTCTAATGCCTTCAGCAGCCCTTATCGCATCACTGTTTTGAGCAACACCCCCTTCACCGAGGATGGCGTGGAATATGCCGGCACTGCCATGTATGTCAACTCTCCCAATATGGGCAACATGACCGCATACATGGCAAGCTCACGCGAGCTCTACCAATACTATGGTGCAGAAAAACGTTACAAGATGATCAAGATTGACGACCACTGCTTTGAGGGCGCAACCAAGATGATGGACCCAGGTATTGACAAAATGACATTCCTTCAGGAAATCGGCGACTATGCCTTCAACGGACTGTCGGCGATGACCGAAATCAAACTTCCCGCAGAGTTAAGTCTTATCGGTGAGAATGCATTTGCAGGTTGCAGCAAGCTCACTTCAATCATTGCCGAGCCAACAACGCCTCCCACAGTGTATGCCAACACTCTCAGCAACCTCTACTACCAAGCCACCCTCAAGGTGCACAACAGCAGCCTCGACCAATACAAGGCAGCAAACTACTGGAAAAATTTCTTCAAAATCGTGAGCATTGAGGGCGACATCAAGGGCGATGTGAATGGCGATGGCGTGGTGAATGTGAGCGATGTAACGGCTCTCATCAACCGCATCCTCGGCACCGCAACCTATAGCGACGCCGTGTGCGACATCAATGCCGACGGCGTGGTGAATGTGAGCGACGTTACCGCCCTCATCAACCTCATCCTCGATTAAGAAATTAGAGATTAGAATTTAGAAATTAGAAGATAGAAATTAGAGATTTTTCTCCGAGTGCTCCGAGAACTAGTTCTCGGAGTTATTTGAGTGCTCTCTACTTCACACTTTCAGTTGGAGCTTGGATTTGAGGAGGAGGCGTGTGATTTGAATGATAATCAGGGCGAACACGATGGATTCGGCGATGCCTACGAGGCCATAATTCCACTCCACTGGCAACAGATGAAATTCCCAGATTTGCTTTAAAGCATACCAAAAGTATGGCAAGGCGTAGCAAGTGAGGGTGGCTGTGCCTGCTGGCGCTATAATGGCAAACCACGATGTTTTTCTTTTCACATCGGTGAGCCAATGAATGCATGGCGTGGCCATGAAGAATAGCATTAGGCAAATGAATAGCCATGTGGGAGTGGCAAGGTCTTTTGAGATAATCCAAAAATGATGAGAGGCAAGTGTAAGCGCACCCGACGCAGCTGCCATTGCGATGAATGTGGGGAATATGCGATGCTGGTGCCCGCTTTTCACCATGCGTGTAAGCAGTAGCGATGCCACCATGCCCGACATCACGAGCGTGGGATGCGTCCATCCTCCCGGCCAGAATGGCAAAAAGATGTTGCGACTGAAATATTCTTCTGGAATGATGCCGCCCTGTGCATTGATGACGCAGAGCGCTATCACCACACCCCATGCACAGAGTGTGTGGCGCAGCGAAGAGCGAGTGAGCAGATAGAGCATTGACGACACCAAATATGCCCAACCTATAAGGCCCAATATCCCCCACCATCGTGTGCGGAATGGCACATCAGTGACATCTTGATATATCATGATACCGAGCAAGATTGCCACTCCAATGCACCGAAGCAGTGTAGAAGGCCAGCCTTTCAGCATTTCTGGGCCTTTGGCGTAATTGAGCCAAATGAGGAAAAATGCCGACACCACAAGCAGCATGGAGAGACCTGTTTTGCAACCATTCAGCGTGAAGAGCCCCATCACTATAAGTGCCGCCGAGCGACTGACAACATGCCGCATCACCCCAAGCACACTATCGCCACGATTGAAGCGGCTCTTGATGGCAAACGGAATCGACATGCCCACGCAAAACAGGAAGCCAGGGAAAACGATATCAGAAAAACCGAGCATATCCTCTTCGGTTTCGGCATGGCCTATCCAATGTGGAAGATCTTTCACTCCAGGAATATCGTTGACAAAAAGCATCAAAAACATAATGATGGCTCGCATCACATCAATAGTGGCGATTCGGCGAGCAGAAGGTTGTTGCGAGGATGTGGTTCCCATAATTCTATAGTAGAGAGGTTGTAATTTAGTTATTACAAATTTACGAGATTTTTTCTATATTTGCATCATATTTCTCACATCATTTATGGCCGACAAAATGACACCGGAGCAGCGACGACGCTGCATGCAAAGTGTGCACAGCAAGAACACTGGGCCAGAAATGATTGTGCGCAGATGGCTTTGGAAACAGGGATTCAGATACAGGCTTCATGTGAAACGCCTTCCCGGCACTCCCGACATTGTGTTGCACCGCTATCACACCGTAATCAATGTGAATGGATGCTTTTGGCACGGTCATGACGAATGCCGGCTTTTTGTGATGCCCAAAAGCAACACGCCGTTTTGGCAACAGAAAATCATGCGCAACCGCCAGCGCGATGAAGAAAACCGAGAAAAACTCAGAAAAATGGGATGGTACAGCATCACCATCTGGGAATGTGATTTACAAGGTGAACATCAAAAAAGCACGCTTCAGCACCTGTCGATAGAATTGAGCAAAATTCTTTTGCACCTCAACGCGCCAAAACACCTCAACGCGCCAGCATCCTACAGCACCCCCTCAGCTTCCACCGATGTGATAGCAGCAGAAGGCACTATAACTTACGGAAAACAAAAGGATTAGTGCAGGCGCTCGGTCGACAATCTTTCTGAGCGTTTGGCTCGCTTTTTCTCATATGGAAGCACCGGACGAATGGCCATACCATAATACACATCGGCTTCAACCAATTTGAAATTATCGCGGTCGATTGATAGGCACACAGCCTTACCGCCGGCGGCGTCCACTCCATAGGTCGATGTCCAGAAATAGCCGCACCGCAATGCTTCATAATGCTTACCCAGGTAACGCAGCCCAGTGCCCGCTATCACAATACTGTTGCCATTAGGTCCTGTGACTACAAAGGCTGGCTGATGACCATTTTCAATCACCACACGCCATTGGCATTTGTTGAGAAGTTCAAGCACCTCATCGCTGGTGGGCATACGCCATTTACCGCCCCAATGCAATCTTACTATGTCTTTATCAGGAGTAATATTTCCTTTTGGATAGCGATTAGTATCGTTCGACGCGACATGGCCAGTGGTGTCGCCATATCCCACCAATGCCCCAAGCATATGCAGTGATTCTCGTTCACAACCGAGATTAAAAGGTGCCCATTTCACGCTCAGCCCCAAGTCCACAGCCTTTGCCTCATCAATGGGGCCTGGTATGTCGGTATACTGGCGAAGATAATATATATTACTATTGTGCTGTGGCATAAAGAAACTTGAAAATCGCTCATCGCCTTCATACATGTCAGCATCTCCGTAGTACACATCGGGAATGCTGGCAAACACTTGCTTCTCGCCTTCGAAGCCAAGCACCATGCCTCCGAGAGCACCATAGCCCAACACAAAAGCCATCACCCCAAAAATTGCAAACAGCACAAGGGATAAAATAGTGCGCACTCTCAAGCGATAACGATGCAGAGTGTCGAGCAAATCCTTTCTAAGGGCTTCATATGAAGGATATCGCTTATCTGGATCTTCCTGTGTGCACCGCTCAATTATGTAGGAGAATCGTCTTGGAGCCTTAAAATCTATCATAATTTTTCCCAGCGCATACATGTCGGCACGGAAGTCTACTTTCGCCCCTTTCACGCCCTGCTCCGGTGCCATATAATTGCGGCTACCGGCGGGCATCTTGAGAATGGCGAAATCATCACGGTCGCTCAAGCCGAAATCGATAAGTTTGATATTCTTACCATTGTTGGTGACCATAATATTGCTGGGCTTCAAATCGCGGTGCACCACCTGCTGCCCAGTGCAATAGATAAGGGCCTCCAGAATTTCCTTTATAATTTTATGGCTTATCCCCATCATGAAATGGTGGGTGGCCAAATACTCTTTCAATGTGATGCCTTGAATATATTCCTCTACGATGCAATAGTCGTCGAATTTTGGCACATACTCCCAGCCCACATATTTCACAATCGACTGACTGTCGAGTTCTTTACCTATTTGATATTCTTTAAAAAGAGCGTTTCGCCAAGATTGTTTGCCTTTGTATTCTGGCTTTAGCGTTTTCAGCACCCACCATTGGTTATAGCGCTGGGCCCTATACACATGGCAATACAAGCCATTGCTCTGCAATAGTTCAAAATTTGTGAACGGATGTTCTTGATTGCTCATAGCCTGTGAAATATCAAATTATTTATCGTGAACTGGACGAATGAGATAGCCGGTGGAAGCCAAGTCGCATTGGTCAATCGACACGGTTTCGTCATCAATCTCAAGAAGATAAGCTGCTGCCTGTTGAGGATAGGAGTATGGTGATGCGCTCCAATAGCTGCCAATGATTCCTTGCCGATAATGCGCAGAGCCTCTACGGCTTCCGCCAAATGGCAAAAATATGCACTTACCTGAAGGGCCGGTCACAAGATACCCTTGCACCGAACCGCGCTTGTTGACGAGCGTCCATCGGCACTTGTCAATAAGCTCCTGAAATTCTTCTTTTGTGGGCATACGCCATCCATTCCCCCACTTCTGATGGGCCAAATCCAATGAAGTGCCCGAAATTGAGTTTGCCTGCTTCGGCACG
>JAKSMA010000187.1 GCA_024400895.1 Muribaculaceae bacterium
GCCTTGGAATTCGTGGTATTTCATATCGCCGGTCACATAGATGTCGGCACCACGGCTCATTGCCTTACCGGCCAAAAACGAGCCACTGCCGCCACACAGTGCCACACGCTTCACATCGCGGTCGAGATTGCCGCTGTAGCGTACTGTAACCACGCCGAAAGCATCTTTCAACCCACGCAGAAAGTCTTCAGCTGCCACCGGTTCCACATCGCCTATCACGCCCGAGCCACTATAGCGGTCGGCGTTTTCAAGCGGAATCACATCAAAAGCAGGCTCCTCGTAGGGATGTGCCGAGAGCATCGCCGAAATCACGGCTGAGCTTTTGGCTTTGTTCACCAGCACCTCAACTCTCACTTCTTCCTCCACATGGTCCTCGCCCACTTCGCCGGCAAATGGATTAGCACCGTCAAGTGCATGGAAGCGGCCTTCGCCTTCCACACGGTAACTACAACGGTCGTAGTCGCCCAAGCGTCCGGCACCCGCGCTCCACATCGCCTGCTCCACTTCGGCAGCTTGCGCCTTTGGAACGAACACCACGAATTTTCGAAGCGTGCCCACTTGTGGGTCGAGCACCTCCACATTTTGCATACCTAATTTTTCTGCCATCTTGTAGCTCACACCGCCTTGAGCATTGTCGAGATTGGTGTGCGCACTGTAGATGCTCACGCCATGACGAACAGCCTTCAGCACGATACGCTCCACATAGTTGCGTCCCGTGAGTTTCTTGATTCCGTGAAAAATGAGTGGGTGATGTGAAATGATGAGATTTGCGCCACAGGCTATGGCCTCATCAACAATAGACTCTCTGACGTCGGTACACAGTACCACGCCTGTTATCACACTGTCGGGGTCGCCTACTTGCATTCCTGCATTATCATAGCTCTCTTGCAGATAAAGAGGTGCGACCGTCTCGATAGCGGAAGCTATTTCCTTAACTTTCATGAATTGCACTGCAAAGTTACAAAATAATTTTCAAAACCGTGCACAGATATCTATTAAGTATAAAATAAAAATTCCACCCCCCCCCACCCTCTCACTTCCAACATCTCATCTCTAATTTCTAACATCTCATCTCTAACTTCTTCTTCAAGCCTTGCGAGTGACAAGCAGCACTTGCGAGCCATCGATGAGTGTGGTGGCAAAAAGGTAGCGGTCGCCGCCGTCACGCACTTTCAGGCGTTTTTTCAGTTCGTCGGCAGAGAGGCGGAAATTTCTTGTAGCCACATTCATCTGCTTATATTGCTTTGCCACGGCTTTTATCTCTTTGCCGGCAAAAGGCACAATCCCCTCTATCACGAATTTGCGCCCAGGAAAATCAGCCACCAAGGCATCGCTGAAATACAAATGCGAATTCTTCGCCACCTGCTTCAGCGCAAACCGCCCACACAGGGCTGAATAGGCGCCAATTTTCATCACGCTTGCATTCGGCTCATAAAGGTACTGCCCCGTTTCCGGACATCCATAATTGCCAATTTCCGACAATGCCGCGGCACGCACCGAAAACTGTTGCGAAGCATTGCACGATTCAAAATTGATGGCATGAAGGGTGACCTCTGCATGCTCTTTGCCAAAATCCGACAAAAAGAACAACTCCTTGCACTCATTCTTCACACTCACCGCCCACACATCGGTCAGATGCGGAGCAAGGTCGCGCATCGATTGCGTCACATCCACCATCGGCGACGCCTTGATGTAGAGTCGCTGGGCGTGGCGCTTGATATCGGGCAAAAGCGACAACACATCGGGCGCACAGTCGGCAAGACCATACAGACGAGCGCCACCATCGCCACGGCGTGCCGGATCGATAAAAATGGCATCAAATTGCTCGTCGGTGCCTTTCAGCCACTCCACCGAGTCGGCATTCAGCACCTTGAAATCATAGTTGTGGGCTCCTGCTGCGGCAATGTCTTCATCAAGTTCGATAGCTTTAAGCGATACAACACGCTGAGAAATATAATAGCAATCCACACCGAGACCCATCGTCATGTCAAGCACACGGTCGCTCGGCGAAAAAAGCGAAGCGTGAAATTCCGCCACCCATTGATGCGTGCACTGTTCGGCACTGACAGCCTTCGGAAAGAGGAAATCGCGGCGTTGGAGCAATTGGGGAATTTTATTTTTCGCCTTCTTGCGACATTCAATCTGCATCACGGCAAAGCGCTTGTCGAAGGGCAAGTCGGGCTCGCTCTTCAACATCAGTTTCAGCGTGTCGGCTCCAGCATTCCGCTCCACATACCCCCACATCGCCTCTGAAACATTTCGCTTTTCTATTGCCATAATTGAGATTTGAATGAAATATGGGGGAGCTAATTCGATAGTTCCCCCATAACGTATAGATTGAATTTATTTATTTCTTTGTCACAGCATCCACACGAGCTTGGTCGATTTCGAGATAGAGTTCATCGAGTTGACCAGGTTCGAGGGTGCTTGGAGCATCGAGCATCACATCGCGGCCACTGTTGTTCTTTGGGAATGCGATACAGTCGCGAATGCTGTCGAGGCCGGCCATAATCGACACAAAGCGGTCGAGACCGAATGCCAAACCTGCGTGAGGTGGCGCACCATATTTGAAGGCATTGATAAGGAAGCCGAATTGTGCTTCAGCACGTTCTGGAGTGAAGCCCAAAATCTTAAACATCTTTTCTTGCAGCTTGCCATCGTGGATACGAAGACTACCGCCACCAAGTTCCACACCATTACATACGAAGTCGTAAGCCACGGCACGCACTTGCTCTGGATGTTCTTCCAGCAATGGAATATCATCAGGATTTGGCAAAGTGAATGGGTGGTGAGTGGCCATGAGGCGTTGTTCTTCATCGCTCCATTCAAAGAGTGGGAAGTCAACAATCCAGAGGCACTTGAAGGTGTCTTTGTCGCGAAGACCGAGACGGTCGCCCATTTCAAGACGGAGTGTGCAAAGTTGAGTGCGAGTCTTGTTGGCCTTGTCGCCACTGAGAATGAGCACGAGGTCGCCGTCCTTTGCACCCATCTTTTCCTTCACTTCAGCGAGGTCTTCAGGGGTGTAGAATTTGTCAACGCTGCTCTTCACAGTTCCGTCGGCATTATACTTAATGTACACGAGACCCTTTGCACCAACTTGTGGACGCTTCACGAAGTCGGTAAGTTGGTCGAGTTGCTTGCGGGTGTAGTCAGCACATCCAGGCACGCAGATACCGCCAATGTATTCAGCACTGTCGAATACCACAAATTTGCCTTTCTTGAGCACATCCATCAATTCCACGAATTCCATGCCGAAACGCACGTCTGGCTTATCGCTACCGAAGCGGCGCATAGCCTCGTGCCAAGTCATTTGTTCGAGCTTTGGAATTTCCACACCGCGGATTTCCTTAAACAAGTGACGAGCCATTGACTCAAACACTTCAAGCACATCTTCCTGATTTGCAAAACTCATTTCGCAGTCAATTTGAGTGAATTCTGGTTGACGGTCGGCACGAAGGTCTTCGTCGCGGAAGCACTTTGCGATTTGGAAATAGCGGTCAAAACCAGCCACCATCAGCAATTGCTTCAAAGTTTGAGGACTCTGTGGCAATGCATAGAACTGACCAGGATTCATGCGAGAAGGAACCACGAAGTCGCGTGCACCTTCAGGGGTAGACCCAATCAGAATTGGGGTTTCCACTTCAATGAAGTCGCGAGAATCAAGGAAGTTGCGAATGAGAATGGTCATACGGTGACGCAATTCAAGATTTGCACGAACAGAATTGCGGCGCAAATCAAGATAACGGTATTTCATGCGGATATCGTCGCCGCCATCGGTATTGTCTTCAATAGTGAAAGGAGGTGTCAAACTCTCGCTCAGCACATTGAGTTCGCTGGCAATGATTTCGATGTCGCCAGTAGGCATCTTTGCGTTTTTGCTTGAGCGCTCTGCCACTTCACCCTTTACTTGAATCACAAATTCGCGACCAAGATGGTTGGCGCGTTCTGTGAGTTCGGCGTCGTTTTCGTTGTTAAACACGATTTGTGTGATACCATAACGGTCACGCAGGTCAACGAATGTCATACCACCCATCTTGCGGGTGCGTTGAACCCAACCTGCCAAGGTCACAACTTCGCCCACATTTTCGATACGAAGTTCACCACATTTCTTTGTTCTGTACATATTCGTGAAATATATAGTTGTTTTTTATTATTCTTGTATTCAAACATACAAAATTAATACTTTCCTCGCACAATTAGCCGATAAAATCAAAAAAAACTGCATCATTTAGGGAGCAAAGAAAGGAAAAAACAAAAAAAACGCATTTTTTTCGCAAAATTGTTTGCAGGTTCAAAAAAAAGATGTACCTTTGCATCGCAATTCCGAAAAGGATATGCAATTCGGGGTGTAGCGCAGTTGGTTAGCGCACCTGCTTTGGGAGCAGGGGGTCCCCAGTTCGAGTCCGGGTACCCCGACAAAAGCCACTCATTCGAGTGGCTTTGTTGTTTATATACCCCACCAAACAGTCCGAGAACTCCAGAGTGCCTCAGAGTGCTCCGGTTACACCAAATGCTGGGCACACACATTATTATATAAAGAAAGCCGCCACCCACGCAAAACCGGGGCAGCGGCAACTTGTATCTCACATATTGTAATGCGCTTTATTCTTCTGGAGCAAACATTGGGTCCCAAGCTGGGAGCATGATTGGTTTTTGCTTGAGCAATTTCGTAACACTCTCAGGCACGTATTGCTTATTCACCACAAAGCGGAACATATATTCGTTGAACCACTCATCAGTCATGATGTAATTGCCCTTAAAGCCATTTTCAATGCCCCAACTGTTTTCCACCATCCATTTGGTTGGAGCCGAAGTGGCTTTGTCGAGGTCTACGGCGATGAGCGTCATTGCGTGGCTTGAAGCACTTGCATGAGTGATGATACGTTCTTTCTTGTTCATGAAGTTTCTGCTTTGGAACGTTGGGTGGAGCCT
>JAKSMA010000188.1 GCA_024400895.1 Muribaculaceae bacterium
CAGTTGCGTTCCAGTTTGAACCACACAAACTTTCCACACCAGCCACAACATAAGTGTCTTGAGCCCATGTAGCCACGCTGGTAGCTACAATAGCCATTACAATAAGTAAGAATTTCTTCATAATTAGTGAATTTGGTTAGTTGATATTAATTATAGTAGGTTATGCAAAGATACAAACAAAAATGTTGATAATCAAACCATGTGGCATTTTTTTGTGCTTGTCAGGCTATATTTATATGTTTTTATGCAGTGCGGCGCTGAAATAAAAAGCAGATAGATTTTTTATGTTTCCGAATTATTCATTATCTTTGCTAAAATTTTAAATTGATTAACTATGTTGAATTCTATATTATTGCTGTTCAATCTTGGGACTGGTGAAATCATTATCATTGCTCTTGTCGTTTTACTCCTTTTCGGTGGTAAAAAGATTCCTGAACTTATGAAGGGTGTTGGCAAGGGGGTTAAAAGTTTCAAGAAAGGTTTGAACGAAGTGGAAGAGGAAATCAAAAATGCTGCCGATGAAGATGACACCAAAGGTAAATCGGCATCGAATCCTGACGGAAAACCATAGTGCGTGATTTTTCTGCGAAATTTTAAATGGTGTGTCTCACCCTGGTGGGATGCATTTATTTTTATGAATAATGGCCGACGAACAAAAGAATCAACTTGAGGAAATGTCGATGTGGGATCATGTCGATGCCCTGCGAGCAGTGCTCATCAAAATGGTGATAGTGCTTGCTGTGGTGGCGTGCGTCCTTTTTGTGTTGATGCCCGACATTTTCGATAATGTGATTCTCGCACCTTGCCGTGGCGATTTCGTGCTATACCGTCTTTTCGAGCATATCACGGCTGGTATTCCATCGTTGCCACAGTTCACCACCGAAGGATTTGAGGTGAAGTTGATTAATATCCAGCTTGCCTCTCAATTTTTCATCCACATGTCCACTTCATTTTGGCTGGCCCTGGTACTCACATTCCCTGTGCTGATTTATCTTCTGTGGACATTTGTTAGCCCTGCTTTGTATCCCGAAGAGAAGAAGGGCTTCAAAAAAGCCTTTGCCATTGGTAATGTGATGTTTTGGCTCGGTGTGCTTGTTGGGTATTTTCTTGTGTTCCCCATCACACTCCGATTTTTGGCCGATTATCATGTGAGCGAAATGATTCCCAATCAGATATCGCTCGATAGCTATATGGACACATTCCTCATGCTCATTTTCATTATGGGCATCGTGTTTGAAATGCCTTTGCTGACTTGGGTATTGGGTGGAATGAAGATTCTGCATCGCGAATTCTTCAAAAAATTCCGCCGTCACGCCATTGTTATATTGCTTATTCTCGCTGCCATCATCACTCCTACGGGCGATCCGTTCACGCTGATGATAGTGTTCCTGCCCATCTATCTGCTTTATGAATTGAGCGCCTTTCTTGTTAAGCCCGCGCCTGTGGCTGAAAACGAAGAAGACACCACCGAATAAGGTGATGCCTTCTGATATATTTTCTATGATTTAGCTGATTAACTGTTCACTGTAATGTGATAGCATTTTTGGTTTTCTTCTATCAGCACCCAGCATTTTTTTTGCATTCTCAGTCGAAACAATACATGGCCTAAAAGATGTTTCAACTCATTGATTGATAAATCTTTACCTGAACTCTTGTCGAACTGTTGACTTGGGTCGAAATTGTTGTGTGCAATGTCGAAGGTTGTGGCATAGGAGTGTGCCGACTTTTCTGTAGCATTGTTGTTTGATTTCACCAAGTTTCTCACATCATTGAGTGTGCGAAGCATTGAGGTGACATGTATGCGATATGGTCGCGCGCCTCGTGCTTGGAGCGAATCGTGGAAGTCTCTCGCAATTTCCATCAGCAGGGCTTTCGCATTATGAGTGAGGTATGGCACAGAGTGGGTGAGGGGCTCAATGATGAGCAATGAGTCGTTAGTCTCCACTTTTTCCAATTTTTTTATAGAGTTGAAATCTACATCACGATTTTCAAGTGGTGTGATACCAAATTTTTCAGCTGCAGGAATTTGTGTGTCGTTGTAGTCGTTGTACATAAACACCTTTTCTGGCTTAGCTTCCTCTTTTTTCTTTTCTTCTGTTTGGCTGTTGCAGGCAATGAGTGAGAGCGCTGCAATGGCTAATATAATTTTATTTTTCATTTCCCAATAATTTGCTTTTAGGCTGCAAAAGTACAAAAAACATCATTAAGGCACAACTATTTTTTTATGCCTTTCCGAAGGATATTCGCGCCAAATAATCGTGTCACCTGATAAAGTTGGTCATTGCCTCAGTTTCGAGTTCCGGAAGTGCCACCCCTGCTTTTTTACCGGCTTCCAGGCATTTCAGCATCCATGCCATATTCTTGCCCAAATTCCGCATCACTTGAAGTCCTTCAAGGTCTTGTGCGACCTCTTCGGGAGTGTTGCCGTGCACGCTGTTCCAATAACTCGACCCAACCACAGGCATGTTGTTTATCGTGAAGTATTTGTTCAATGCATCAAACGAACTGCTTGCTCCGCCACGACGGCAACTTACTATGCCTGCAGCTGGCTTAAACATCATTTTCTTGTGTTGTGAGTAGAATAAGCGGTCCATGAATGCGAGCATTGCACCATTAGGGCTTGCGTAATACACGGGGCTGCCGAATATGAAACCGTCGTAGTTCTCGAGCTCTGCGCCTATCACATTCACCATGTCGCTTTCAATTGCGCATTGCTCGCTGCTTCTGCAATATCCGCAAGCCATGCATCCAGAAATCGGCCTTCCCCCAATCCATGATATTTTTGTCTCTATACCGCAGTCGTTGAGTGATTTAGCCACTTCTTCAAGTGCTCTTGCTGTGCAGCCTTTCACGTGTGGGCTGCCATTGATAAGTAATACTTTCATTCTCATTTTAATTTGCTTTGCAAATATACGGAATAATGTGGCTTTCCTCCCGATTTTATTCATTATTTCTGCTTTAATCGTGCAAATTCTATCCAATTCTTTTAATAATGTGAAAAATAGTGTGGTTTTCTATACTGAAATTTGGAGAAGTAGGCGAAAAATGTGTATATTTGTAAATTAGGTTTGTTGTTTGCCTAAATTTGGCAATTGTCGGCAAATGGCAAATGGATTTGGTATTTTCGTTTACAATTTTTGCTGTTCGTGCATCGTTTGATTAAAAATAATATTGCTCGTCGCACACTCAAGGTGTTTGTTGCCTTGATAGTGTTGGTATTGTTGCTGCCCTTCTCGCTCTATATTCCATGGGTGCAGAATGTGGCTAAAGATTACGCTTGTGAATATGCAAGCGAGGCTACAGGCCTTGATATCAAACTCGACCGTATTCTCCTGAAATTCCCTCTCAACTTGAGTGTTGATGGCTTGAGTGTGGTGGAGGAAAATGGCGACACGATGGCTCGCGTTGAGAAATTTGTTGCTGGTGTCGAGTTCATGCCGTTGCTGGATATGAATTTCAAGATTGGCGATGCCGAACTTGTGAATGGCTACTATCATATGCTCACCTCCGATTCTTCTACCGTGCTGGCGGCGCAAGTGGATTACTGCAAGCTCATCGGCACGGATTTGGACATGAAGCATCGTGTGCTTAATCTTTTGGATGGTGAATTGAATGGAGGAAAGGTTACCTTCACATCCTATCCCCACAAGGCGGTGGAAGAGCCCGATACTGCCGAGTCTAAGCCGTGGCGTATCAATGCGTGCCACTTGGCATTGGCTGATATTGATTTCACCATGCGAATGTTGCCAACTATCGACAAACTGCATGCCTACATAGGGAAAGCGGAGTTGAAGGAAGGCATTATTGACACTGGTGAACACACCGTTGATGCTCGCACTTTGGCAGTTGACAGTGCTGATGTGCGATATTATACTTTGAGTGAACGCGATGCTGCCATCTATAGCGAATTGCATCCGTTGCCACCCGATACGATTTCAGCCCCTGCCGACACTATACCGTGGACCGTGCAGAGCGATTCAGTTCGTCTGACTAAGAGCCATGTGATTTATGCTCAGCGTAGTGTGACACCTGGTGCAGGCCTCGACCCTAATTTTATCGAACTAACCAATGCAAATGTGTTGCTTCGCAATCTGTACAATCGGGCATCAATTGTATCTGTTGATGTTGACCAAATTAGTGGTAAAGAACGCTGTGGATTGGAAATAGAGCGTGCAAATGGTAGCATCTACCTCGACGACACCAAGGTGGATGTAAAGAAATTCCGTTTGAAAACTTTTTTGAGCGAATTCTATATAGATGCTCATGCACCATTCACATTGTTGAACGATAAGCCCACAGGTAATTTCTATATCGAAACCGACAATAAGATTGCGCTTCAGGAATTGTCGCTATTGCATCCTGCTTTACGGGCTACATTGAAGCCGATTCCTCAATACAATCCTTTGGCGCTGAAAGGCAAGGTGCAAGGCACGCCAGAGCATTTGGACATCAAAACATTTACTGCCACCATTCCACGCTATCTCGATGCCACAGTGAGTGGTGTTGTGAATCATCCTCTTGATGCAAAGCGCCTGAATGGCGATGTCACTTTTGATGCCAACTTCCCCAATCTCAATTTCATTAAGCCTTTGGCACTCGATGCTGCCACCAGCAAGCAAATCAATTTGCCACCAATGAAGGTGAAAGGACACGCGAAATTCGGCGGCAATAATTATTCTGGCGATTTGGATATGCGTTTGGCTTCTGGTAGTTTGGTAGGAAAGGGAAGTTTCAATGGCAATCGCACGCAATACAATGTGGATGCAAACTTCACCAACTTCCCAGTTCGTGCTATTATGCCACTGGCTCCGGTCGACAATCTCACTGCTCATGTGAAAGCTGATGGTCATGGATTCGACTTCTTGAAAGCATCAACAGCTGTGAATGCTGATGTGAATCTCGGTAGCGTGACTTATGCAGGGCACACTTATC
>JAKSMA010000189.1 GCA_024400895.1 Muribaculaceae bacterium
CATCCACAGCATTTGCTCCTTTCAGAAACATCGTGAGCGATGCTTTTTCAATGGTGCGAGGTGCTGTCATCACAGCGGTGTATTTTTTCCACTCGCCACCAGTTATGCTCACCTCGGTTTCGCACACGGTGAAATTCTCTTCTTGGGAGTTGAGGTCGCGCAGACTGATGCTTAATCCGCCTTCGCCACCTTCTGCCACTCTTGCCCAAACGGAGAAGCGGTATTGTGCTCCACCTTTGAGCGACATTCCCAGAAATCCGGTGTTTTCCATGCCGGTGGCCATGTCGCGCTTGCCGCTGAAGCCCAATCTCACATAGTGAGGGCAGCGCTCAAACGGACCATCGTTCTTCACTTCCACACCACCGATGGTGTTCCAGCCCATCAGCGACTGTGGGTATTCAAACGAGCGGTTTTTCACCAATTCACCATACAGGCCACCATCGGCGCCGTAGTTGATATCTTCAAAGAAGATGCCCCACATCGCAGGGGCTATTTCCGCCCCCTTTTTCTGGGTGTTCACTTCCAGTACGGTTTGGGCGCTTGCACCGATGCACCAGGCAGCAAGGCTGATGAGGGAAACTATTATTCTGTGATTCATATATCAAATGTTATTTTACTACTTCTGATAGATAGTGGTCGCGTAGTTTCTTTGTATGCTGTTTGCCGGTAAGCACCAGTTCTTGCTCTTGACGAATATCTTGCGATGAGGCTGCCACCTTCACCATGTATCGTCCCGGGTCGATGTTCCATTGGCCATTGGCATAATAGCCAAATTGCTCGGGGAACAGACGTAACTTCACGGTTTGCTTTTCGCCGGCCTTGAGGCTGACGCGGGCAAAACCTTGGAGTTGGATTGGTTTCAGCTTGGCCGATCTGTCGAGTGGCGAAACATAGATTTGCACCACCTCGTCGGCATCCACATTGCCAGTGTTCTTCACTTCCACGCTGAGGTTGATGGCCTCGGCATTGGTGGCCACTTGTTTGTCCATCGTCAGATTGCTGTAGTCAAATGAAGCATAACTCAATCCGAAGCCGAATGGCCATGCAATACGGTTATCGCCCTCAAGCCCGTAATTGTAGCAGATAGGTTCGTGGATTTCAACAGCAGGGTAACTTACGCAGAGTTTGCCAGATGGCGACAAATTGCCATATAGAATGTCGGCCACAGCATTGCCTCCTTCTTCCCCTGGATACCAAGCTTGAATCACTGCGGCGCATTTCTTTGCCACATCGCTGATGACTTGGGCACGGCCACCAAACACAACGAGCACTACAGGCTTACCAGTTGCCACAAGTGCATTCACATACTCTTCCTGTCGGCCTGGAAGGGACATTTTAGTGCGGTCGCGATTTTCTCCACTGAGCATCACATTTTCGCCCATTGCAGCCACGATGATATCGCATTCTTGAGCCATCTTCAACGCTTCGTCCCAGTTGGCAGTTTCGTGGCTGTCGACCATTCGCTCGTCGATTTTCTTCTGAGCAGCCACGCGAGGGTCGCCGCCCACTTCCATCACGGTTTCAGGCTCGTCGGTCCAGTCGCAACCACGAGAGTAGGTGAGGGAGCCGCCCTTAGGCATTTTCTGCTCCATGCCCTCTTTCAAGAACACATATTTAGGATGCAGTGGACTTTCTTCCTTGTGCACCCAGAAATAGTGCATGGCCTGGAAAGTGTAGTCGCCCGCCATTGCCCACATAGAATTGGCATTTGGGCCAGTGAGTAACACTTTTCCACCGATTTTAGAGAGTTTGTCGGCATTGAGAGGGAGTATGGCCACGTTTTGGGAAGCTAAAGTGTCGTTTTTCAGCATCACAATAGATTGTGTGGCAAGGCGGTAGGAAGTTTCGCGTTCCTCCTTTGTGTCGAAATCAAGGTGTCCTTCTCTATAGAGAGGCGCAGAATTGTCGAGCATGCCGAGTTTCGCTTTCAGCATCAGAACATGCTTCACCGCTTTTTCTAAAGTGGCTTCGTCCACAAGTCCTTTTTTGAGCGCTTCAGGGAGGTAGGCGTAGGTGTCGCCATTGGGGAAGTCCACCTCATTGCCGGCATTCATGGCTGCCACACAGCGGTCGAGGTCGGAGAGCGAATCTCCCACTTGCTGAATGGAGCCGTAGTCGCTCACCATCATACCGTCGAAACCCACATATTTTCGGAGCAAATCTTGCTGAAGCCATTTGTTTGCCACGCATTTGGTGTCGTTAATGGCGTGATACCCTGTCATCACCACCTGACTTCCTGCTGTGCGAATAATGGCTTCGTGAGGCAGAAGAATTTCCTCCATCAGCTCTTTTTCGTTGGCGTCGCCACCGCCACCATAGCCAAGGAAATGCTTGGTGCATCCGGCTATGCCTTCGTGCAAATTGCCATTGTGCTGCAATCCTTTTACAAAAGCCACGCCCATGGCCGCACTCAAGTAGGCATCTTCGCCGTATGACTCTTCCAGGCGGTTGAACGAAGGGTTGCGCACCACATCCACCATAGGGGAGAGTGCGAGCAGTCCACCCATGCCGCGAAGGGCAGTGGATGTGAGTTGGGTTTTCTTTTCTGCCAGTTCGGTATTGAATGAGCATGCCATGCCTATTTGCTGCGGATACACTGTGGCATCCAGAGCATTCACGCCAGAAAGCGCTTCTTCGTGCACGAGGGCGGGGATGTGGTTTGGCGTGTTTTCTATCAGCCAATTCTGCAGTTGTGCCACCATGTCGCGTTGTTCATCGGGCGTTTTGCCCAAGTCCATCGCGAATTGTGAGATGTGTCCAATTCCGTCAGGAATCAATTCTTTACACTTCGCTTCGTCGATTTTTCCCTCGGGTGTGAACAATTTCGAAATGTAGACGCTTCTCCATTGAGCCACACGCTCGGCTTGACTCATGTTATTGTAGAGTTCATCGACGCGCTGTTCCATTGTTTTTGAATTACATCCTGTAAGTGTCATGGCTATACTTGCAACGATTATGCTAATGTTTTTTAGTTTCATTTATGGTCGGGTAAACGTGATTAGTAGTTGAATTTCACTTTTCCTTTGATGTCGGTTGCCGATGCTGCCACGAAAATGGTGAAAGTGCCTTTTTCTGCCACCCATTCGTGCCTCAGCTCATCAAAGAATTTCAGGTCGTCGTCGGCAATGGTGTAGGAGATAGTTTTTTCCTCGCCAGGAGCAAGCATCACTTTCTCGAAATGCTTCAATTCCTTTACTGGGCGGACAACTGATGCCTTGTCGTCGCCCACATAGAATTGTACCACTTCTTGTCCTGTCACATTGCCAGTGTTGCGAACGGTCACACTCACGGTGCGTTGGTCGATAGTGGGTTTTCCGTAGCCGAATGTGGTGTAGCTTAAACCGTAGCCGAATGGGAAGCGCACTTTGGTTTTGAAATAGTCGAACCAGCGATATCCCAGCAAAATGTCTTCGCCGTAGATTTCGGTTTCGTCTTTTTGTGCGCCATCGCCTTGCTGTGTGCTGAAATTGATGCCTTTCCATCCATCAATGGCGGCGTTTAGCACATGGGCAGAAGTGAATGGCTTGCCGGTGGTGCCACCAAAAGGCTGTGGCAGTTGCTCCGGTTTTACACCTGGATACCCCGCTGCACCCATTTTGTGGGCAGGATAGTCGGTGAGTTGGTATGCAAATGAGAATGGGAGTTTTCCAGAAGGACAAACATCGCCAGAAATGATGTCGGCCAATGCGTGTCCGGCTTCACTGCCAAGATACCACGATTGCACCAATGCGGGCGCTTTGTCGAGCCAAGGCATATCGTAGGCATTGCCACTGACAATAATAAGAATCGTGTTGCTGTTGGCTGCGAGCAATTCCGAAATCAGTTGGTCTTGGCAGAATGGAAGTTGATAATGCAAGCGGTCGCCACCTTCACAGTCTTGTGTGTGGTTTTTGTTCAGTCCGCCTACATACACCACGCAATCAGCCATCTTGGCTTTTTCCACAGCTTGGGCACGGAGCGAATCGTAGGTGGTTTGTGGAATTTCTTCCACTGCACCATACATGGCACGGCCCGACATGTAGCCTTGTGCGTATTCCACTGTGCACTGATTGCCGAATCGCTCTTGAATGCCTCGCAGTGGCGATACTTCGTCGCGCGCTTTCAGCTCGCTTGAGCCGCCTCCTTCGCACAGGCTGCGTGTAGCGTTTTCGCCAACCACAAGTATGCGTTTCATCTTGCTCGCGTCGAGAGGGAGAATGCCGTTGTTTTTCAAGAGCACCACCCCTTCTTGTGCAATTTGTCGTGCAGCCGCCACGTGTTCAGGAGAGTTCATTGAGCCAAAGCCGCGATTCGGTGCCATTTCGGTGCGAAGCAGCAAGCGGATCATTCGTCGAGCTTTGTCGTTGATTATAGAGTCGGGAATTTCGCCTTTGCGGCATTTTTCAAGATAGGCGCTTCCCAGATAATAGTCGTCGTAAGTGTTGATAGGTGCATCCGACGAAAGTCCGTCGGTGTAGCTGCCCATCTCCAGGTCAAGGCCATTGAATATGGCCTCGCGTGTGTTGTGCGTTGCTCCCCAGTCTGAAATCACTGCGCCGTCGAATTTCCATTCCTTTTTGAGAATGTCGACGAGCAGGCGCTGGTTGTGCGACGCGTGTTGGTTGAGATATTTGTTGTAACTGCCCATCACGCTCCATGCACCACCTTCTACTACGGCGGCATGGAAAGGACGGAGATATAATTCATAAAGCGCGCGGTCGGAAATGCGAACATCCACATGACCGCGGAAAGTTTCTTGTTCGTTGAGGGCGAAGTGCTTCACGCAGCATGCCACCCCATTTGATTGCAGTCCTTGAATATAGGGCACGCACATGCTTGAAGCCAAAAACGGGTCTT
>JAKSMA010000019.1 GCA_024400895.1 Muribaculaceae bacterium
TAAACAACAGACAGACAATAAACAAACAACAAAAAATAAACACTCATTATTCTACCGCTTCGGTAGGGACATGCCTTTGGCATGTTAAACCAGCATCCGTTATTGATGCCACATACAGTAAAGCCCAATGAGAAATTTCAAAATAGAACGTCTTGCCGATAAGGATCCTGTACTTTACAAAAAACTCAGGCAGTGGTGTTATGAACTTAACGGTTGTTGCCAAGAGGTCCACAAGGGATTAGGTCCGTTCCTGAATGAGTATATGTATCAAGACGCCCTTGAGATTATGCTTGAGGAACGAAATGTCAAACCATTTACTCGTGAATACTATTTTTCGGTTGAGTTCCATGGGAAGCGCATCAACCACAAGCACTTTGTTGATTTCTATGTAAAAGACAAGGCTTTTATCGAATGTAAAGCCGCAGAGAAACTGTGTCAGGACCACAGGCAACAGTTATGGAACTATATGCGACTGACAAAAACACGCATAGGCATCCTATGGAACTTTGCACCGATACTCGACCAAAGTGAGCACTATTACTTGGATGTTGATACCGACACGATGTACATGTTCTAAGAAATAAAATAATCAACAGAGTAGGACGGTAGTAGTAGGGCGGTAGTAGTAGTGTGGTGTGGTAGTATGGTGGTAGTATGGTGGTAGTAGTAGTGTGGTAGTGGGGTGTGGTAGTATGGTGGTTTTTGTCTTTCTGAAGGCAACGAGGTCTAAGAGTCTAAAAGTCTACGAGGTGACGAGGGCGAAATTCCTTCATGCCCAAGAGGGGAGGCTTTTCTTGTGGGGAGGAAGTACAACAAAACAAGCGCCCTGTGTCATTCGCACGGGCGCTATGTGATATGTTTCGCTGTGTGGTAGGGCTGTGCCTTACTTCTTTGCAGGTGCTGGAGCAGCAGGTTGGTCTTGGCCAGAGGTTGGGATGCCAGTACCTTGTTGTTGCTCAGTCTGTGGAGTAGCGAGGCGAGTGCCTTGGTTAGCGTCGCTGCTCTTTGCGAAGATGCAAGCGCAGATGCTAAGCACGCAGATGAAGATAGCCAAGCTCCAAGTAGCTTTTTCTACGAAGTCGGTGGTTTTGCGTACACCAGCGATTTGGTTGTAGTTGCTAACATTGGCAGCCAAGCCGCCGCCCTTAGACTTTTGAATAAGAACCACACCGATCAGCAATACTGCTGCGATAGTAATTAAAATTGCAAAAATAGCGTTCATGTCTTTAATGTATAATCTTTATTTTTTTGTTTTTTCGTTGAGTACCAATTTTCGCAAGAAACGAATTTGGTCTGCAAAGTAAATACTTTTTTCTGGAAAATTCAAATTTATGTTCTCAATAATTTCAAGAGCCTTCGAATAATTGCGTCGGGAGATGTACATTTTTGCCAGGCTCTCACTGAGCATAGAGTCGTCATGCTCAACGGGTTGCGCGATAGGAGTGTCGGCAATTTCTGCCACTTCAGCCTCGTCGACGTGCTGCTGTGGAATGTTGGCCACTTCTTTTTCTTTTTCGCGCTCTTGTGCTATGAAGCTATTGATGAGTGCATCTTGTGCGCTTTCGCCCGTTCCGTCGGCAGCAGGTGCTGAATCGTCTTCTGCGGCGAGGATGTCGGCATAGTCGGGGGTGGGGTTGAAAATCAGATTTTCAAGCACCTCCACTTCCTTCTGGCTGCCCGACCCGAAAGCGTCGAGAAACATGTCGATGGCATGGCTGGTGGTGGCTGCCGGCTCCTCTTTTTCTTCGGGGTAGAAGTTTCGGAACATGTCGGCTCCCTCTCCAAGATGCATGGAAAGCACCTTGCGGTCGGCGCTGCTGATGGCGAGTCGGCCGAGCAAATCCTTGTTTTCTTCAGTGCCGTTCTGCTTCAGGTAGAGCAAGGCGGGCAGGCTAAAGTAGGGATATTGCTGCTGTGCCTCCTCGAGCCAATGCTCGTCGACGCGGTGCGAGGGATTGTCCAAAAGTTCTTGTATGTCGGAGAGAATGTTCATGCTTGTTGGTTTACCAGTTGCCGAAGGTGGCGTTGAAAATGAGGTCTTTGAGGTCTTCGCAAATTTGTGAGCAGAGGTCGTCTTGCACATCGTTGAGCATTTGGCTGCTGTCGAAGTCGCGGTATGCCGAGAAGCTCTGGTCGTTGGTCAACGCCGGATTCTTGTTGTCGATATATTTCACGCGCACCGTGATGGTGAGTCGGGTCTTGCTTGCGTAAGCATCTTCGCCCACGGCTTGTGGGGTGAGGTTGTAGCCCGTGATTTCGCCCTCGATGCGGAGGTCGCTGTTAGGCGAGTCTATCACGCGCAGGCGGGTGTTTTGCGCCACCATGTCCTTCATCTTGTTTTCGAAGGTTTGTTGCAGTGGCGGATACACGAGAGCCGCGCGGATGGGGAAATCGCTGATTGAAACGGTTTTATACACATTATAGTCGAGTGATGCGCCGTTAAACTTGTAGAAGTTGTAGACGGTGCACGCCTGCATCACGGCGAGAAGCGCCACGATGGTAATGATGCGGTGGAATGTGTTGGTTAGATGCTTCATTTGTTTTTGTGCTGATTTCTTGATTCAAGACCGTATTCCTTGATTTTTCGATAGAGCGTGCGCTCCGATATGTTGAGCTCGTCGGCGGTCTTCTTACGCTTGCCGTGGTTGCGCTCGAGTGCGCGGGTGATGGTTTCGCGCTCGGTTTCATCGAGGGTTTTGATGCGCGCTTCCACCTCCAAGGCGTAAGGCGTTTCGAAATCAGGCTTGCGTTCGTTGTTGCCAATTTCGATAATTTTCCTTCCGGGGTCTTCTGCACCACCGCCCATGCTCACCTTCGCCAATTTGTGGCTTTCGCGCTTGAGCAGCTCAATGTCGTCGTTGAGTTGGAACGATGTGGTGGCATCGGCAGGCATGTGTTGCGAACTGAGCATCTCTTGCAGCCCCAGCACATCTTGCTGCAGCTTGTAGAGCATCTTGAACAGGTATTCACGCTCGTGCATATAGTCGTGCTCGACACCGTCCACGCTCACCAGCCCCACTTGCTGTGGGAAATACTTTGCCACATCTTCGGCAGTGAGCTTCTTGCCCGCCTCGAAAAGCGCAATCTGCTCAGCCACATTCTTCAGTTGGCGCACATTGCCTGGCCAGCGGTAGTTGAGCATCGCCTGCTTGGCGTCGTCGTTGTATTCCACCTCAGGGGTTTTGTATTTTTCCGAGAAATCGTGGTTGAATTTTCGGGTGAGCAACCAGATGTCGTTTTCGCGTCGTCGCAATGGTGGCACATCGATGCGCACCGAGCAAAGGCGATAATAGAGGTCTTCGCGAAATTTGCCTTCCTTTATGGCTGTTTCGAGATTCTTGTTGGTGGCGGCCACAATGCGAACGTCGGTTTTGCGCACAGCAGAACTACCCACGCGCATATACTCGCCCGATTCCAGCACGCGTAGCAGGAGCGCTTGGGTTTCGAGCGGGAGTTCAGCCACTTCGTCGAGGAAGAGTGTGCCGCCGTTGCAGTCTTCAAAATAGCCTTTGTGTTCGGCCACAGCACCGGTGAACGACCCCTTCTCGTGACCGAAAAGTTCGCTATTGATGGTGCCGGCAGGAATTGCACCGCAGTTCACTGCCATAAATTTTTCGTGTTTGCGCTTGCTATTGTCGTGAATGATTTTTGGAAACACTTCCTTGCCCGACCCGCTCTCGCCAATGATGAGGACAGAGAGGTCGACAGGCGCCACTTTCAGGGCCTGTTCGATAGCAGTGGTGAAAAGCGGAGATTTGCCGATGATGCCGAATCTCTGCATTGCGTTTTTGGTTGCTGTTTCAAGTGCTGTTGGCATAATTTCTTTGTTTTTTCGTGTTGTAATATATAGATTTTGAGTTAATTGATGCGTTTTACTTCTTCCACTCACGCATTGAATATGTGCGCTCGCGAAGGAATTCGCCCAGCGATTCAAGCGAATCGTATTGTGCCTGCTCCTCGGGCATGATAGGTTGGCCTACCGACACGCGGAAAGTCTGGTCGTGGCGTCGGAATACTTCAGAGGGGAGTTTCAGTGTGCGCAATCGCCAGTCGATCATGCCAAGAATGTTGAAGAACACACTGTTGTGGCCGTGGAAATAGATGGGCACAACGGGCACTTTCAGTTTCTGAATCAGGCGGATGATATTGGGTTGCCACTGGCGGTCTTCGATGCGGAATTTAGGTGTCACTTTCGACACTGCCCCGGCAGGGAAGAAACCGAGAGGGTGGCCATCCTTCACATGGCGCAGGGCTGTGGTGATGCCCTTCATCGACACGGCGCGTTTTGCGGGGTCGTTGCTTGCGAGGGCGTCGACAGCGATAAAGTTGGGGCGCATGGCGCTGATGTAGTTCAGAATCATGTTCACCATCACCTTGAAATCGGGTCGGTATTCTCCGATAATTTTGATGAGCATAATGCCGTCGAGCGCTCCGAATGGGTGATTCGACACGGTGATGAATCCGCCTTCCTTTGGAAGGTTTTTCAACACCTCCTCGCCACTGAATTCGATGGTGATGTTGAGGTCCTTAAGCAGCCCTTGCACGAAAGGCACGCCTGGGGTGTCGCAGTTATGGTCGTGAATCCAGTTCACCTTGTCCACGTCAAGAAGTTTGCACAGGCGATTCACCAACTTTTCCTTGCCCACAAAAAAGGGCGCGAGTTGGCAAATGTCGTTATAGTCGAGCACAGTACGCTTAATTGGTTCTTGCTCTTTTGCTTCTTGTTGGGGCTTGTTGTCTTGCATAAGTATTTTGTAGAGAAAGGTGCGTGATGCACCCTGTTTTTTTCAAAATGTTGATAATAATGTTGTAGAATTACAAAGTTAGTAATAATCCTTGAAACAAAGAGTAAAAAACGAGAAAAATATGCCAAAATGGCATACTTTTCTCTCTATATTAAGGATGATATGTGTGCAGACTGTTACTTGTTGGCCTCGTCGTCGGCATGCATCAGCGTCGACTCAATAATGTAGAGTGGGCGGTGCTTTGCCTCGGTGTAGATTTTACCGATGTAGATGCCCACGATGCCTATGCTCAAGGTGATGACTGCGCCGATAAACCACAGCGACATCATCAGCGATGCCCAACCTGCGGTGTAGTGGTTGATGACCAGCGAACCGATAACGTAGAGAAACATGCAGAAGGCGATGATGAGCATAAACAAGCCTGTGTAGATGATGAGTTCGATGAGGCGAGTGGAGAACGAGGTGATGCCATCGCCAGCGAGGCGAAGCATTTTTCGGAGCGTGTATTTCGATTCGCCAGCCATGCGTGGCGAGAGCACATCGTCGACCGTGGTCGATTCAAACCCCATCATTGGGATGATGCCGCGCAGGTAGAGGTTGCGCTCTGGGTATTCTGCGAGAGCATTCAGCGCACGGCGCGACATGAATCGGAAATCGGCATGGTTGTAGATAGTCTTTGCCCCGAGTTTGTCAAGAATCTTGTAGTACCACTGTGCTGTGGTTTTCTTCATCCACGAATCTGCCTCGCGGCTCACCTTCACGCCATACACGATGTCGCACCCTTCGGCATGCCTGTCGACCATCTGCTCAATGGCGTTCACATCGTCTTGCAGGTCGGCGTCGATGGTCACGCATGCATCGGCATGGTGGCGCACGGTCATCATGCCCGCCATGATGGCATTTTGGTGTCCCACATTATGGGCGAGGTTCATGCCACACACGAAGCGGTTTTCCTTGTGTAGGCGGCTGATGATGCTCCAAGTGGCGTCTTTGCTGCCGTCGTTCACATAGAGGATGAAGCTGTCGGGCGTGATTTTACCTTTGTCGATAAGACTCTGGAGGAAGTCGCTTAAGCGCTTTGCCGAATCTTCGAGCACCAGTTCCTCGTTGTAGCAAGGTGAAACTATTGCGAGTTTAATCATGTGGGTTATTTTTCGAGTTTTTGATATAATTCGTTAGCAAATTCACTGTAGGTGCCAAATTTTTCGCCTCGGTTCTTCAGGTCGAGAATCACTGCTTTGAGTCGTTCGCGCATGGGCTGGCCGGCATTTCGGCGAATGATGAAAGGCATTTTCAGTTCGGGATGTTCGCCCAGTGGATAAAAGTCCCATGGGTGGACATAGGTGTTGGAGTGGCCGTCGTGCTTCACGATGCGGTGGCAGAGCGCCTTGTAGAGCCACAGTGGAAAATTGTGGAGCGATAGCCAGAACATGGGTATGCGTAGCCATGGGCTCACAGAGGCGGGAATCTGCATCACGCCTTGCTCGATGAATGGCGTGCGTGGTGCGTTGAGGTGCATGTAGCGACCTGGGATGAAGGCCGGGTTGAGCGAGGCGTTGTAGCGGTAGCCTTGTTGGCGCTGCTCAGCCAAGTCGACGGGAAACATGCGTGGCTGGCGATACCCCACAATCTCGCGTCCGGTGATGCGCTCGAGTGTGGCTTTCGAACGCTCCACATCGGCAGCTTCGGGCTTCCAGTGGTCGCATCCGTGGGCTGCCACTTCGTGCCCTTCGTTGAGGATGCGTTGCATCGCTTCGGGAGCGTGTGTGGCGAAATTGGTGGTGCAGAAGAAGGTGGCTTTTACCCCGCATTCCTTCAGGCAATCGAGAATCTGGTTGGTGCCATACACCGACACCTCCATGCCTTGCGTGAGCGTGTCCCATTCCACACCGTGCTCCAGTGGCACGTCGAATTCTTCAGTATCGAAACTCAGACAAATCATATTTCCTATAGTCTTTTTGTTTGTTGCATTTTGTGATTATTCGGCAATCTCTTTTCGTTTGCCAGATGCCACAGCACGATACACCATGGTGGCATACATAAATACATAGACATAGACGTCGATGTAGAGCACGCCGTTCACGAAGTTGTGTATCTTGGTGGGGCAGAACATGTCGATAGGCATGATGCCCATGAATATGATGTTGGCCCAGTAGAGGATGCGGTCGAAGGTGGTGTGCTTGTCCCAAGTGTGCCAGCAGAGCATATAGCCAGCAAGGGCAATCACATAGGTGTGGGTTTCGGCAGCTTCGCTAAAGAGCACCACATATCCCATCAGCACGCCAGTGACCTGGGTGCGGAAGTCGAAATCGTGCCAACGGCTCTTGCGCCAGAAAAACAGGCCCGAAAGGATGGCCAAACCAACCAATTGCACCAAGCGCATATTGGGCAAGAACCAGCGGTCGAATGGCGGGAGGAAGATGATGTTGGGGTAGAGACCTGTGGATTCGTGGTGGTCGGCCAGCTGGTGGAACCAGTCGGCATACCAGGTGAAGAGGTCGGGTACGCCCGTTTTTATGGCTGGCAACAACACGAAGAACACGCCCCAGCCGATGGCATAGCCGAAGTTGCGCCACATGCGTGGGTAGCACAGCAGGAGCGCCAATTCGGCGGCACCGTAAATCTTGGTTGTGGCAGAGAGCATGATGAGCATCACAGCCCAGAAGCCCTTGTCTTTTTCAAGCAGGATGTAGGCCCAGAGGAAAACCCATGCCACTGTGAGGTTGTACTGGAAACAGAACACACTTTGCCCCACAATGAGCAGCAAGAAGCCCATGATGGCGGCTTTGTGCTTCTGGAAATGCGCAGGCAAGTGGCAGATGGCAAGCATGAGCATCGAGTAGTTCATCAAATCCCACGCGTAGGCGCCCAGCAGTCGGGGCAGATAGGCGAAGGGAGCGAACAGCACATTGAACACAGGCGAATAAATGAAGTATCGGCCGTGTGCTTGCACATAAGAGTCGGTATACGAACTGATGCCGTTCCAGAAGTTTTGGGTGGCATCGCAGAAGTCAACGAAATTTTCGGCCCTACCGCGAAGCACCTCGATAGATGCAGCGGCGATAGTGACGATGAAGCCCAGCCAGAACACATTGCGTGGCTTGGCCCAGAACTGGCGGAATTGCTGAATGAAATTGTTACCCATAGTCAATAAATGTATGCCCGCGCGTTAATGAATTTTCGGCGCGAATTGCATAACGATTGGGCAAAATTACAAAATTTATTCCGTTTGTGCCACATTATTATTTTGCAACAGTATGCAGGTCGGTTTTTTTTGCGTTTTTTTGTGGAGTGTAGAGCACGAAGTGGGTGTTTTCAAACACCTTTTGATAATGATTTTCGGTGAGGAAATCGTTGAGAGCCGCAATTTTAGTGTCGAAATAAAACATGTTGTTGTCGGCATGGCGGCCATAGGTGGTGAGCAGACTGTCGGTTGGCTCACTGAATGTGCTGCCCATCGCCAAAAACTTTTGGCGAAGAATGAACGGAAGATGGCCGTTGCATTTTTCCAGACGATTATTTAGGAGCGAAGTGCTCAACAATTCGGGCCAGCAGCAGTCCATCGCAGGGCGGGTGTCGGTGAGATAGTTGAGCATCGGCATACTGCCATACACGAAAAGGGTGTCGCCAGGTTTTACCCAAGGTTGGATTCCCTTGAGGGCGTCGTTCACGATGGCTGCACGCTCTGGAGTGGTAAAGACGCCTGTGACGTGAGGACTGTTGATGGTGGCTGTTTTCTGCCATAGTGGTCCGCCATCGAAGTAGGCACCACCGGTTATCATCTTGCCCATGCATACGATAGCGAACGCCACGGTGAAATAACCAGTGCGAAACATTCGTGTGTGCTCCATGCAAACAGCGATGGCAATGGGGGATGCAAGCATCAAGATGATGGAGCCATTGTTGAATCCACTATCTGACCCCATAGGGAGAATAAGCATCAATAGAAGTGCCACCACTGCGACGCTGCGCATATTGCCGCAGTTGAGCCAAATGGCGGTAACACATCCTATGGCGCATAGCGCCCAGATAGGCTGGAGTGGCAGCATTCTCCACATCAGCCACACCGACACACTCAAGGCTCCGAGCAGTAGCATCACGCGAATGAACGGCGAACCGATGCGATGGCGAAGCACGGTGTAGATGCCAATGATGGATGCGAGTTTGAACCACGTGGTGAATTCAATATAATAGAAACTGAATTGCTGGGTGATGAGCGAAACGATGTTGTGCGACGATTCGCCAGAGTTGTCGGCAGCGATGTGGCGAAGGGTGGCGAGGTTGTCGGTGAATATGGTAAGGTGGCCCAATGCGGCCATTAGTACGATGATCCCCCCCACGCCCACAGCGATGCCCGCTATGCTAACGGCAGCGAGTTGAGCACCTTTTTTTAGTGACTTACCACCATACCATACCGCGAGCAGTGGAATGAAAGCAAAAATGAATCCGAGCACATTCGGTGTGCGTGAAAAAGCATTGATGCCGAGAAGGCATCCTCCAACTAAAGCTGTTAACATGCGTGGCTTCAGTAGCTGTTCGATGGCCAAAAGATAGAGCGCGATGGAAAGCAAGTCGTAGCAAAAAGTGACGGGAAGAGCCACGAATGCCACCATCGAAAGTGTGTTGCCCACCACTATGGCTGTGGCCGAAATGTGCGGCTTGAGTATGCGCCACACCGTGAACATGCACAACACAAGACACGCCAAGCCAAGCAGGCGCATGCCGAGCAAGCCCATGGCAGGGCAGATGGCCAAGAAAGTGCCACCCACAATGCCGCTGAGGTAATACATGAAGTGGTAGCCAACTGTTTCGGGAGCGGTGAAGATGTTGGCGTAAAAGGTCATGTACTGACCATTGTCGCACACGTCAAACCCCCAAAAAACGCCAAGCAAAAGATAAATAGCAATGCCAGCGATTGAGCATGCGAGCCATCGACGTGGCCTTGTATCAATGAATGCTTGTATGTTTTGCCAATTGTTCAAAAGAATGATTGTTATATAAAATTTTACTTTTTTTCATAGGTCAACTATATGAGTAGTTTGACAATGCTTCTGCAAAATTACAAAATATATTCCGTTTATGTTGTTTTTCAAACAGAATAATGCCGTTATGGCGTAAAAGATTGCTTTTTTTAAAAAATAATTATACCTTTGCTTTGTTATGTCGTTTGTATCCCTACAATTTGCATTGTTTTTACCATTGGTGTTTTTGCTCTACTGGTTTGTTTTTCGCCAGTTGAAGTGGCAAAATCTTCTGCTTTTGGTTGCCAGTTATGTGTTCTATGGCTGGTGGGATTGGCGTTTCCTGTGCTTGATATTCTTTACCACTTTGTGCAGTTATGCGAGCGGGTTGCTGATTGAGAAAAATGATGGCAACCGCAAACTGCAAAAATGGATAAGCGCGGGCAACATTATCGTGAATCTCCTGATTCTTGGTGTTTTTAAATACTACAATTTTTTTGTTGGGAGTTTGGCCACGTTGCTTTCGCAGTTTGGCATGAGTGTGGATTGGCCCACTGCCAATATCATTCTTCCTGTGGGCATTTCGTTCTACACCTTCCAGGCATTGAGTTATTCTATCGACATCTATAAAGGGAAAATCAAGGCATCTCGCGATTTCGTGGCCTTCGTGGCCTTCATCAGTTTCTTCCCCCAACTTGTGGCAGGTCCTATAGAGAGGGCTTCGCATTTGCTGCCACAGTTTTTGGCGAAGCGCACCTTCGACTATGCCAAAGCCGTGGACGGTTGCAGGCAGATGTTGTGGGGCTTTTTCAAAAAAATGGTGATTGCTGATATGTGTGCCACTGTTGTCAATACCACATGGAGCGACTTCTCCTCGGTGTCGACTGTGAATTTGTGGGTGACTATCGTGCTGTTCTCTTTCCAGATATATTGCGATTTTTCAGCCTACAGCGACATCGCCATAGGGTGTGCTCGTCTCTTTGGCTTCGACCTTGTGAAGAACTTCAACTATCCATACTTTTCACGTAGCATACCCGAGTTTTGGCGCCGCTGGCACATGTCGCTTCTCTCTTGGTTTCGCGATTATGTGTATTTCCCTCTTGGCGGTAGCCGATGCGCGAAATGGCGCACAGTGCTCAACACCATCACCGTGTTTGTGATTAGTGGCCTGTGGCACGGCGCGGCGTGGACCTTTGTGGTCTATGGTATCTTCCATGGGGTGATGTGTAGTTTTTATGGTGTCACCGACATTAAAAGCAAATATGAACACAATGTGGGCTACGGCCGCTTGCTCCCCTCGTTTAAGGAGTTGGGGCTGATGCTGCTCACCTTTGCGTTGGTGTCGCTGGCTCGCGTGCTGTTCCGTGCCGAAGGCGACTTGTCGATGGCATTCGCCTACTATGCCCAATTGTTCTCCACCACATTGAGTTATGATTGTAACATAGTGGGCGCAAAGTCGCTCGTCGTGTGCGCCATGTTGCTATGTGTAGAGTGGGTGAAGCGCGACTGCAACCACCCGATGGAACTGTCCGGACACGGACTTATGCGTAGCAGAGTGGGCAGATGGCTGCTCTACATCGTGCTGGCAAGCATCACGTTCTTCTGCCAGGCAGGTGAGCAAGATTTTATATATTTCCAATTTTAGAGGTTAATGAAGCGTTTTCTTACATATTCGTCGTTGTTCCTTGCCGTGATGCTGGGCATTATTGGCGTGGCAGAAATCATCACGCGCCAATATCCCAATTCGTATGCCTACAAGAAACAGTGGATGGACCAGAATGCGGCGCGTGTGCGCACATTGGTGCTTGGCGGCTCTCACACCTATTATGCTGTGAAGCCCGACCTGCTCGGTGCCGATGCCTTCAGCTTGGCGAATGTGTCGCAACCACCTGAATACGACTTTTGGTTGCTGAACTCCTACATAGGTCGCTGTAAAAACTTGAAAACGGTGATTATGGTGGCAGATGAGGCAAATTTCTTCGACAAGCCCATGGAAGATGTGCCCATTGAGTGGTATCGCTGTCGCTATTACCGTATATATATGGGCTATCCAAAACATAGCAAATGCTCAAAATACAATTTTGAATGCACCGATATCGGCACGTTTACCCGAAAGTTGCCACCCGCCATTAAATATTTGTTTACGGGTGAATACGCTTTGGAATGCGACTCGTTGGGCTTTGGTAGCTCGTTCGTCACGCCCGACCATTTCAATGCAGAAGAAATGGAACGCAAAGCCGTAGGCATAGCCGAGCACCATCGCTGCGACGACTGGAGTCAGGTCGACCGCAATTTTGCCGATGTGATGCATGTGGCGCAACTTTGTAAGGAAAAAGGAATCCGCTTGATTCTGGTTACCCCTCCAATGTGGGACGGTTTCGTGAAAAAGGTGAGTAAACATCAATTGGATGTGATGTACAGTTGCATTGCTAAAGTCCAAAAGGCCACAGGCGCACTTTATGGCGATTACTTGCGCGACCGGCGCTTTTCGGGCGTGGATTTCTACGACCCCGACCACCTCTCGCGACAAGGGGCTGAGAAATTTACGGCTATTTTGAAACAAGATTTTGGTGGCTTTTGAGAGGCTGGGTGTTGCGTAATTCCGCTAAATAGTGTAACTTTGCACCCGCATTTGAAAATAATTAACAACCAAGGTGGAAAAATTTGGCTGCTTGCAACCACTTAAAAAAATGCTAAAACTGCGAATAATCCCTCATAAATTCACAGCCTAATTAGCGTTTTTTTCACCATTAAATTGATGGAAAAAATGAATTACTTATTCTCATCGGAATCAGTTTCCGAAGGGCATCCTGATAAGGTTGCCGATCAGATTAGCGACGCTATTCTCGACCAATTTCTCGCTTTCGACCCCGAATCGAAAGTGGCTTGTGAAACTCTTGTGACCACCGGCCAGGTGGTGCTTGCCGGCGAAGTGAAGTCGGAAGCGTATATCGACCTCCCAGAAGTGGCTCGCGAAACCATTAAAAAGATTGGCTACAACAAGAGTGAATATATGTTCGACGCCGACTCTTGCGGTGTGCTCACTGCCATTCATGAGCAGTCGGGCGACATCAACCGCGGCGTGGACCGTAGCGAAAAAGAAGCCCAAGGCGCTGGCGACCAGGGCATGATGTTTGGCTATGCTTGCACCGAAACTCCAAGCTATCTGCCACTCTCTCTCGACTTGGCTCACCTTCTCCTCATCAAACTTGCAAAGCTCCGCAAGGGACACGTGATTCCTTATCTCCGTCCCGATGCAAAGAGTCAGGTGACTGTGGAATACGATGGCGAAACCAACAAGCCTGTTCGCATCCACACTATCGTTATCAGCACTCAGCACGACGAATTCGTTGACCCAAAGAAGGAAGGCGTCAGCCAAGAAGAAGCCGACAAGATGATGCACGACCGCATCTATGCTGATGTGAAGAATGTGCTTCTGCCTACTCTTCTTGACGACCTCCCTGCCGAAACTCAAGCACTCTTCGACGACAAGCTGATTTTGCTCGTTAACCCAACCGGAAAATTCGTGATTGGTGGTCCTCATGGCGACACTGGACTCACCGGCCGTAAGATTATCGTCGACACCTACGGAGGCCGTGGCGCTCACGGTGGTGGCGCATTCTCGGGCAAGGACCCAAGTAAGGTCGACCGCAGTGCTGCCTACGCTGCTCGCCACATTGCCAAGAATGCAGTGGCTGCAGGCATTGCCGACGAAATGCTCGTGCAAATCAGTTATGCAATCGGTCAGGCAGAACCAGTCAACTTCTTCGTGAACACCTATGGCACAAGCAAGGTGAATGCAAGTGATGCAGAAATCGCAGAAAAGCTCAGCGAGGTGTTCCCTCTCACTCCTTTCGCCATCGAACAGCGCTTGAAGTTACGTCAACCGATTTATGAAGAAACTGCCGCCTATGGTCACATGGGCCGCAAACCAAAATTGGTGACGAAGCACTTCGCCTCAAAATACGAACGTAAGGAATTCTCTATGGAAGTGGAACTCTTCACTTGGGAAAAGCTTGACTTCGTGGACGTGATTAAAGAAAAATTTGGTTTGTAATTTACGAATCAGTTCTATATCCATAACGCTCGCCACCCCTCACCTGCAGGGGTGGCTTTTTTTTGTCCGCCCCCACCGATTGCCAAATCCGATTTTGAGGATTATTGCTTGGTGATGTCATTGAATAGAATGTCGCCGCAATTCTGGTAGACCTCGTCAAAGATTTCTCTGCAACGCTTTTCGCTCATCTTAATTTTGGTTCCTACCGCGATGAAGTCGTTAAGAGTAGGGCTTCCTGTTGAGTTGACAGACGTTGCGTGTAGGCCATTGTAGCCTTCGCTACATAGTGTGAGGTCGTATGCCGGAGCCAAGTGCCAGATAAACTTTCCGTTTGAATCCTTGCGAACCAGGTAACTGAAGTTTTTGCAGTGGTCATCCTTGTTGTCAGTCAGGTAGTTGAATACCATGCGACGAAACATCTCCTCAACATGACTTGGGCTTTGGGTGATATATCCTGTTAATGAAAGCAAATTCCCGTAGTCAAGCACTGGTTCTGAAAGAGAAAGGCAAAGTAAACCACCAGCAGTAGCAGTGTGTATGCGCTCGCCATCATCAGTGAGGTCAAATCGTTTGGTCGTGAAATACTTGCCATTGACGAGTTTGAAGTCAGGCACATCAATGCCACACTTGCGAGCAATCTCGTTGTAGTGGAATTCTTGCAATCCCATGTCTTTGGGGTCGTATATGTGGCGGAACTTCACAATCCAATGGCCTTCTGCATCGGCGAATACTGCCTTGGGACGGCAACCTCCACTGTTGCCACTGTTATAGAGCAAAAGTCCGGCGTCGGTGTCTTGTTGTTCTTTGAGAACTTCTAATGCCTTCTCTTGGAGTAAGTCGAAGTCTGTGATTTTTTCTCCTGTTGAAATGATGGTTTCGGGTTGACCTCCGGTCTTTCTCCTCCGGGCACTATGTTGCTCGAATAAATTCAGCACCACTTGTGCTTGGTCCGTCGGTTCGTATGTTAAAGCCCCCATGCCGTTATTGCCTACGATGCTAAGTCGCTCGATGGCTGTAAGGTTTCTGTCATCAATGCCTTCGCGCGACAAAGCTTTGTGAAGGAGATAGCGACCATAGCCATCAGGTAGACTGTCCTCGAAAATGCCGAAATTGCCATACAGTGGTGTTGGCTTTGCAAGAAACAATCCGGAGTTCAGAGGGAGTTCCAAGGGTGATATGCTGAATCCTTCGGCAAGCCAGCGAGGGTTGTACTCAAATGCCAGACGCTTATCATCTGGGGTAAGTGAGATTGTTCCTACAATCTTATCGTGATATTTTACTGTGAGTTTGTCGATTTTGTTCATTGCTTATGTGCTCTCGTTTTACCAGCGTTCTTTCGTATTTGTGTCAGTTCCTCCATGGTGGAGTACTTTGGCTCTGAGAATATATTTTTTACCTCTGACGTGTATTTCATGGCCATAGCAATACCTATGAGGTTTTTCAGCGAGATGAGTCCTTTCTGCTCGAACCTCACAATGTTTGCTACAGCAACGCCAGACATCTCCGCAACTTGTTTTCGGGTCAGGTTTTTTTCGATACGGCGCTTTCGGAAGTCATCTGCCATTGACATTGCAATGTCGTTGATGTTGTCCAATGTATAGTTTTCTAAAAGTGATAATATATTATTCATTGCGTGTTGTATTTGATGTTTATAGATAAAATATTATCATTTGCAAATATACTGCTTTTGTTTGAAATAACCATCAAATTCAATGATAATTTGATGAGTTATTGTGAATGTCGTGATGAATGTGTTTTCTGGGTATAGTGATGAAAGCCTTACCAAAGAATCTGTTGGATTTGTTGTCAGGGATGCCGTGTTGGGTCTGAAAGTATTTTTTTTTCGCCATTTTAACTCTATTTAGTGCTAAAAGAAATATTACTACCGAGTAAATTACTACATTTGCACCATATTTATTAATTTGCATTAGAATGGCACCTAAGAAGGAAAACTTTTTGACAAAAGTAGGATATATATTTAGCGCAATCGGCCGTGGATTCCGTTCGTTTTGGCGTTGGTATAAGAGTATATATGTGGGGCGCCCCTGGTATGTGAAGATGTGTTCTGCTTTCGCATCGCTTGTGGTGTTTTTGCTGGTATACTCTTTTATGGTATTTTTCAATGTCCTCTGGTTGTTTGGCAAATCGCCATCTATCTCGAGTATCATGAATCCAAAGACCAGCAACGCGTCGTATGTCTACAGTGCTGACGGGCAGTTGTTGTGTAAATTCTTCGATGAAAACCGTTCACCAGTCAAATACGAGGAAGTGTCGCCAATGTTCTTCCAGGCGCTCATCGACACAGAAGACGAGCGTTTCGAGTCGCACCATGGCGTGGATTTCCGCGGTATGGGTGGTGCATTGAAAGACTTTGTAGTGCATCGCCGTGCGCGTGGTGCTTCGACTATCACGCAGCAGCTGGTGAAGAATATGTTCAAGGTGCGCACTGAATATTCAACTGGCTTGCTGGGCAAGATTCCGGGGTTGAGCATCGTGATTATGAAGACCAAGGAGGTGCTTTTGGCTTTCGCCATCGAGATGAAATTCTCAAAGAATGAAATCATCACGATGTATGCCAACACGGTGGACTTCGGCAACAGTGCGTATGGTATTAAGACTGCCGCACGAACCTACTACAACACCACTCCCGACAGCCTTACCGTGGACCAGAGCGCCACACTTGTAGGCTTGCTCAAGGCCACTTCAAGCTACAATCCGAAGAAAAATCCGAAACGCAGCATGGAGCGCCGCAATGTGGTGCTCTACAATATGGTGCTTCATGGCCACCTCGACAATGCCGCCTATCAACGCATGAAGGATGCGCCTACACCACTCCACTTCACAGTGGAAAATGCCACAACAGGCCGTGCACAATATTTCCGTAATGCCATCGACGGCGATGAACAGCTCAAGCAGTGGCGCGAGGAGCATGGCGTGAACTTCTATACCGATGGCCTGAAAATCTACACCACCATCGATACCCGCATGCAACAGTATGCCGAAGAAGCTGTGTTGGAGAAGATGTACGACATTCAACAGCGTTTCAACAGCCGATGGGGTGACGATCCCTGCTGGGTCGACGAAAACGGTGATGAGGTGCCAGGTTTTGTGGAAAGTGTGGCGAAGAAGACTCCTTATTATAAGGTGCTTGAGTCGAAATTTCCTAACCATCCCGACTCCATCCGCCACTATATGAACACCAAGCGCGAAATGCGCATGTTCAAGTATGAGAAGAAAGACGGCAAGGTGGTGGCAAGTTCGCAGATGATGAACATCACCCCAATGGACTCGGTGGCTTATATGCTCCACTTTATGCATGCCGGCCTTGTGGCGATGGACCCTCGCAACGGTTTCGTGAAAGCATGGGTGGGCGATATTGACTATAAGACTTGGCAATACGACAAGGTTACCTCAAGCCGTCAGTCGGGCTCTACGTTTAAGTTGTTTGTCTATGCGGCAGCGATGCAGCAGGGACTCACGCCTTGTGACACCGAACTCGACGAAGTGTTCCACTGGAATGTGTATAACGAAGACAAGGGCCAGATGGAAGACTATTCTCCACACAATGCCAATGGCCACTGTACTGGAGGCCAGATGAGTTTCCGCGAGGCTTTTGCTCGCAGTATCAATATTGTGGCTGTGAGAGTGGGCAAACGCGTAGGTTTTGAAAATGTGCGTGCCACTGCCGAAACAATGGGTATTAAATCGCCACTGCGTCCCGATAACGCCAATGAGGACAAGCCCGCCATGTGTCTGGGCTCAATGGATGTGAACTTGCTGGAAATGACCAACGGCTATTGCACCGTGGCAAACTACGGCAAGCACATCGACCCTGTGCTGGTGACTCGCATCGTGAGGACTAATCCTGACGGTACCGAAGAAACCATCTACGACTATATGGAAGAGGTGACCGCAAATGAGGCTATTTCGGCACGTGCGGCCTACTTTATGCAGAAACTGCTGGGCGCTGGCGTGCACGACGGTGGCGGTACATCTCAAGGACTGAGCGACTATGTGGACGAATACATGAAGACTACCGACTTCGGCGGAAAGACCGGCACGAGCAACAACTATAGCGACGCTTGGTTTATGGGCACCACGCCTAATCTGGTGTGCGGTGTGTGGGTTGGTGGCGAATATCGTTGCATCCACTTCACCTCGGGCTCTCAAGGGCAGGGTAGCCGCACGGCATTGCCAATTTGCGGTCGCTTCTTTGAGAAGGTGTGGGGCGATAAGCGCCTGCGTCCGTTGGTGAGTGCGAAGTATGTGGGAATGAAGATGTCTGCGTCAACATTCGACTGCGCTTATGTAGAAGAAGAGGAAGAAGAGTCTGACACGCTCGACATCGAAGATGACGAATTTGATACGGAAATCGACCTCAACGATTTGCCAGAAGAGGATCCTGTTCCTGTCAACCAGCCAGACCCCGTTGAGCCAGGCACAGAATAAATGTAAAGATAATCCCAGAAAGTGCATTAGAGACACAGATGGCAATATTTTGTTTCTCATAGGCAAGATTTGTGCATTCTTTCGCTCACATAGGAGCCCCTATGCTCGTTCAAGATA
>JAKSMA010000190.1 GCA_024400895.1 Muribaculaceae bacterium
GACTTGGAGTCGCCACGATAAGGGAAAGTCTGGAAACGCGCGTTTGCCACATGGCCCGGAGGCTCGGTCCAGGTGAGTCGGCCGTTCAAGCTGTTGGTATTGCGGTGATTTTCGTAGATTTGGTCAATGGTCTCCTCTGGGTCGGTCTTCAAGTAATAGGTGTTTTGAGTGACGGTGTTGCCATCCTCGTTGGTACGGCTGTAGTTGTAGCGAATTTGTGCGCTATAACTGCGGCCGGGATGACACTTGAAGTTGTGGGTAAACACAAGTTGGCCACCAATATCAAAACCCTTACCATCGTTGTTGTAACTGCTCAAACTGCGGTTAACAAGGGTTCTCACAGCATCGCCTGCACGCGTCAACGAAGAATCGGCATGCTCGCTATTGTTGAAATTGAAAGAGAAATTCGGACGGAATTCCAAAGTGTTGCAAGAGTCGGGCTTCCATTGTATGCGGAAATCGGCTTTCACATTATGCCCCTTCGAGCGAGAAGAAGATGCAGAGTTGTAGAAACTTGTAGAGTCAGGGAAAATGTATTGGCGATCGGTGGTTGAACGAGTGTCGAGGTCGCTATGGTTATAATTCACGCTACCACCAGCGCGGAATTTTTCACTATCCTTAGTGCCTACATTGAAGTTGAAACCGATGTTCTGGCTCGTGGTGATACCATTGCTGCCGCCGAAGCGCATAAAGCGCGATGCACCGCCGTCGGTAAAGTTCTGGTTGTTGCAGTTGTTACCGCCTCCCAGCAGGGTAAACTGATTACCATCGCTGAAATAGTTGACCACAAAATTACCCGTATAGCGGTCTTGAGTACCGTAACCGGCAGTGGCATTACCAAACCAGCCATTGTTCATACCCTTCTTCACCGTAAGGTTAATCACTGTTTCGTCTTCACCATCGTCCACACCAGTCAAGCGCGCCAAGTCGCTCTTGCGGTCGATTACCTGAAGTTTGTTAATCATACTGGCAGGAATGTTCTTCGATGCCATTTTAGGGTCGTCGCTAAAGAACTCCTTTCCATCGATAAGTATTTTCTTAATTTCCTTGCCATTAGCAGTGATTTTACCATCGCTACCCACTTCCACGCCAGGCATACGCTTCAGGATGTCTTCCACCACCGCGTTGGCCTGCGTCTTGTAGGTATCGGCATTGTATTCAATCGTGTCCTCTTTCACCGTGATAGGCGTTTTCACACCAGTCACCACAGCTTCCTTCAAGAGCACACCCTCCATCTGCATAGGGATAACGCCGAAATTCACACCGCGTCCGCTCTTTTCCACAGTCACTCGGCGAGTCACATCCTCATAGCCCAAATATGTACATCTCACCACATAGTGACCAGGAGCCACATCCGTGAGATTGAACAAACCGTTTTCATCGGTGACAGTACCTTTCACATACGAGCTATCCTTGTTGGCTTTCAGCAACTTCACCGTGGCAGCAATCAGTGGCAACGAATCGTTCGCATCCACCAACAGACCATTCAACGTGGAAGCCGCTTGCGACCCCAAAGCCACGCACACCACAGCGAGTGTCAACAATAATTTCTTCATTGGTATATGTATTTTTATTAGTAACAATAGTTGGAATGGCGCAATCCGCCACATTTCCACATTACAAAATTACTCCCCCATCCCCAACTTCACAAATAAAAAATACGACTTGCCCCATTTCATAGATAAATTGGCAAATTTTTTCTATTTTAAACTTTCCCCCACCCCGTCGGAAAAGCGGCGGGAACGGTGGACTAAACTGATAATTCGGCTTTTTTCACCCTGAACTTCCAGAAGTTTTTAGCGGTAGATGGGCCACACAAAGTGGTCGAGCTGTCGGTCGAGCAAAGCACGGCGACCTTCCAAATAGCGGTCGAGCAGGGCATGGAAGGCTGGGGAATGGTCCATGTGGGTAAGGTGCGCTAGTTCGTGGCATACCACACACTGCACCAGTGGCTCGGGAAGAAGCAGGAGATGGCGAGAGAGTTGAATCACGCCGTCGCGAGTGCAGTGTCCTAATTTTCGCATACCTCGACCTATTTCAAAACGTAGCGGTTTGAGCCCCAGCCGAGCGGCTTCTGCTTGAGCATATGGTATCAGAAACTGGGCGGCATTTCGGCCAAGAAGGTCGGAAATCGCCGACGAAATCGTGGATTTCACATTTTCTTTTTCAAAATCCGTTCCCTCCGGCAAATTCAGGTAGAGTGTGGTGCCATCGGGATTGCGACCGTAGCACACCTGGTTGCGCAGCCTCGCATCGGTGGAGATAGTGATTTGAGTGCGGAAGCATGGTATCACCTGCCCAGCATAGAATTTCACGCCATCGGGCTTCATGGCACGCAAGGATTCGCGCTTGGCATCAAGTGCGTTGCGAAGCGTTTCTGCCGACACCCCATAGGGCGCCGACATGTGGAGCGCTGAATTTTTCCAGCGGAAAACGATACGGGTCATTCCTCGCCTGATGGTAAGGATAATATTTCCGAACTCTTTGTCGTCGAGAGTGTATTGCATAAAGCCGCGTGTTATTCTTCGCCACGGTTGTCGCGTCCCCACATCAGTTTCGAGCGGAGCACACGCGCAAACCGATGCCCCTTGAGCATGATTACGCGAGCGGGGAACGGCGCTTTGGCAATACGGAGTGTGGTTCCGCTGGGCAAGTCGATGGTTTCGCCGTCCACACTCACCTGAAATGCGCAGGCGCGGCTGCGAACGGTGATTCGCAATATGGAACTGTCGCTAAACACCACCGGGCGCATAGTGAGGGCATGCGGAGAGATGGGCGAAAGTACGAAACAGCGCGATTGAGGTTGCAGAATCGGACCGCCCACGCTCAGATTGTAGGCGGTAGAGCCCGTTGGGGTGCTGAGGAGCAACCCATCGCCATTGAATGTGGTGAGTGCCACGTCGTCGAGGCTCACATCCACCTTAATGGTTGACGACGTGTCCTGACGAAGAATCGCCACTTCGTTGAGTGCAAATGGCTGGGAAATTTTATGTTCTGAAGGAAGGAGCAACTGAAGCATTGAGCGCTCTTCGATGTCGTAATCGCCCGAGAGCAGGCATTTCACCGCCTTGCTCGCCTGGCTGATATCGACGGTGGTGAGGTAGCCCAAATGGCCGGCGTTGATACCCATGATGGGAGAGCCTTGCACTGCCACAGCCTGCGCGGTGCGCAAGAATGTGCCGTCGCCACCAATGCTGAGCACAGCATCGACCTGCCCGGGCATGGGCAATGAGAACACATTCATTGGAGGCAACACCCCCAATTCGCTTTGCAAAAACGACACATACGATTGCTCGCCCCAAAGTTCCACCCCAGAGCCATGCAACTCGTCAAGGAGGACTTTCACCCCTTGGAGCGACTCGTGCTGGAATTCATTGCCAAAAATTGCTACCTTCATCTTCTTTTCAATAATTGTTGTGAATTACAAATTTACGATTTTTTTTGAATAACCGCACATCAATCTTGGGTAGAACAATTCAAAATTTGTGCAAACGCCCTCTTCTGGCGTTTTCTGCGAGGTTTTGAACGAAAAACGCATGTTGCAAAAAATGCAAAGAATCTCGCATTTAAGCATAATTTGCTTTTTTATATCTCCAATTCTTTATATTTTTGCAAATAATTGGGTAGTGGCGGCTATGCGTTCTAACAGCGCAAAAAGCCAGCCACAGATAAAGACATATATAACACGCATTTATACAAAATGGTAAATTTAAGTGTAAATATCAACAAAGTTGCGACCTTACGCAACGCTCGTGGCGGTAATGTGCCCAATGTCGAAACCGTGGCTACCGATTGCGAACGCTTCGGCGCCGACGGCATCACCGTGCACCCTCGCCCCGATGAACGACACATTAAGCACGACGATGTGTTTGCGCTGCGCCCTCTCATCCGCACCGAATTCAACATCGAAGGCTATCCAAGCGAAGATTTCATGAAATTGGTGCTGATGGCTCGTCCTTCGCAGGTGACTCTCGTGCCCGATGCTCCCGACGCCATTACCTCGTCGGCTGGCTGGGTGGTGGGCGACCACATGGAATTCCTCACCGGCATCGTTGACCGACTGAAAGAAGCGGGCATCCGCACCAGTATATTTGTAGGCACCGACGAAGAAAACATCCGCCTCGCAGCCAAGACTGGCACCGACCGCGTGGAACTCTACACCGAGCCTTACGCACAAATGTATCCCACCAACCCGGAAGAAGCTGTGGCTCCTTTCGCTCGTGCAGCCGAAGCGGCCCACAAAGTGGGACTGGGCGTGAATGCCGGACACGACCTGAGCCTTGAAAACCTGAAATACTTCAAGGAGCACGTGCCTCATCTGCTCGAAGTTTCGATTGGCCATAGCCTCATCAGCGACGCCCTCTATATGGGCCTGGAGGCCACAATCAAGGCTTACAAGGACTGCCTGAAATAATTCCGAATATTAAAAACAAAACTACACATAAGAAATGACACCACTCAACTTGATTTTGGCACAAGCTACCACAGCAGCCAAAGACGCTGCCACCACCGTGGCAAACGAAAGCCTCTGGGACCTCGTGCTCAAGGGCGGATGGATTATGATTCCATTGGCACTGCTCGCTATCGTGAGCATCTACGTTTTCTTCGAACGCACTTTCGCCATCAGTAGCGCAAGCCGCGAAGACAAGGACTTTATGCAGAAAATCAAAAACTTCATTCACGAAGGCAAGATTGAAGAAGCACGCAAACTTTGCCAAGAAACCAACTCTCCATCAAGCCGCATGATTGAAAAGGGTATCTCTCG
>JAKSMA010000191.1 GCA_024400895.1 Muribaculaceae bacterium
TGTGGAAGGGTCAACTGATCGCGGAGTGTGTCCGACAATTGGAGGAATTGTTGCGCCAGTATTTTGAGGCTTTGCGGAAGCTGAAGAAGCGTCGGGATTTTCTTTGGGACTATTTTTCGCTCGATGGAGGCCATGCCGAAAGCACCAACACATTCAGTGTGATAGGTGGGCCATACTATGAGTCGGCTGCAGGATTGGCATTGTCGGTGGTTGGAGCCGCGTCATTCCGCATGAATGGATGCGACAGCTTGAGCCAACTCCCAAATGCCCAGCTCGCTGTGACATATACCACCAACAATTTCTGGTCGCTGGTGTTGAAGAACAATGTCCTGTTTCCTAACGACTCTCGATTGATTACACAATTTGATTTCGAATACGAGCCATCATATTTTTGGGGTATGGGATTTGAAAATGGCGACAACCCTGCCAACAAAATGATGCAGAAAAAGTATTTGGCAAGCGTGGAGGCTGAATTGCTTTTCAGTGTAGGCAGCAGTTTTAAGTGAGGTCCCAAGGTAAGGTGGGATTATGTGAACAGCGACACCATCGCCAACCCATTGCTGCTCGAAGGGCAAGACCTTGTACTTCGCAATTATGGTGTGGGCTTTGCTGCAGAATACGACACCCGTGATTTGATTACCGATGCCACCACTGGCATTTACTTATACTTAGGGCAGACTTTCCGCCCCAAATTCCTATGGAATCATTATGCGTTCTCAACCACCGATTTCAAGGCAAGCTACTATCATCCGCTGTGGCGCGACTGTACGCTTGCTGCCGACTTCTGTGCAATGTTTAATTTTGGCAATCCATCGTGGGCGATGATGGCTCAAGTGGGCGACTCTCATCGCATGCGTGGCTACTACACAGGCCGTTATCGCGATAAGCACATGCTCAATGCTCAAGTGGAATTGCGTCAGCACATCTGGGGCCGACATGGCATTGTGCTTTGGGCAGGTGGTGGAAATGTTTTCCACAATTCCGATGGATTTAAGCATTTTTTGCCTAACTTTGGTGTTGGATATCGTTTCGCCTTCCGTAGGCGTATGAATATTAGATTAGACTTCGGCTTCGCAAAGTCGGGGCAAACTGGTTTTATGTTTGGTTTAAATGAAGCTTTTTAAGAAAATATTTCACATATTCAAGAATCAGCAAATTGTGTTCTGGACATTTTTGGCAATGTTGATTTTGCCAAATGTGCTGATGTTTTTCACTGAATCCACTTCCACTATTGTTCGTGTGGCGAGCATTGTGTTGCCATTAGGGCTATACTGGTTGGCTTTCACCCTCAGCTCAAAGCCCGGCAAAGTGTTCTGGTGGCTATTCTTTTTTGTGTTTGTCGACGCATTCCAGATTGTGCTGCTCTACCTCTATGGTGAGTCGCCCATTGCGGTGGACATGTTCCTCAATCTCACCACCACTAATCCTACCGAAACCACAGAATTGCTCTCCAATTTGCTCCCAGCGGTGCTTTTTGTGATTGTGCTTTATGTGGGAGGTATGGTTGTTGCCGTCCTTTCCATTCTCAATAAGGAGGTTTTGCCACTGCCATTCCGTAAATTCCAGCGAAAAATTGCTTATGGCATAGCCGCTGTGGGCGTTGTCCTCGTGGGTGTCTCTTATGGTGTGGATAAGAAATTCAAGCTTGAAGATGATATTTTCCCCATCAACGGCTGTTACAACTTGGCACTGTCGATTGACCGTGCAACCAAGACTTTCAACTACGATAAGAATGTGAAAGACTTTACCTATCACGCTACTTGCACACACTCCGATAGCATTCCTGAAGTGTATGTGCTCGTGATTGGTGAAACTGCTCGTGCCGACAATTTAGGTATCTACGGCTATAGTCGCAACACCACTCCATTGCTCGCTGCTATTGGCTCCGATGTGGTGGCATATTTCGACGCTATCACTATGAGCAACACCACCCACAAGAGCGTTCCGCTGCTGCTTACCGCTGTAGGTAGTGAAGATGATTTCGATGGCATCTACAATCAGAAAGGCATTGTCACAGCATTTAAAGAAGCCGGCTATTCTACTGCGTTCTATAGTTGCCAACGCCGCAACCACTCCATTATCGACTTCCTCGGTTGTGAAGCTGAAGAGGTTGTGTACTTGAAAGACAACCTCTCGATGATGGCACAATTACCTGATGAAGCGCTTGTGGGCCAACTGAAGAAGCGCCTTGCCAAGCACAAGAGCGGTAAATTGTTCGTACTGCTTCATTGCTATGGCTCTCACTTCAACTATTACGACCGCTACGAGCGTAAAGGTGCTTTCTACACCCCCGACGAAATACCTTCGGCAAGCAACAAGTATCGCGACAATATGGTGAACGCCTACGACAATAGTATTCGCCACACCGATATTCTTTTGGCCGGTGTAATCAATGCGTTGAAAGATGTCCACATCGCTTCTGCTTTGTGCTATGTGAGCGACCACGGCGAAGATATCTTCGACGATTCCCGCCAGCGTTTCCTCCATTCATCGCCGATTCCTACATACTATCAACTCCGTGTGCCGTTCATTATGTGGGCATCGCAGGAATTCAAAACCACATATCCTGAAAAGTGGCAATCAATTGTGGCAAATCAGAAAACACCGATTTCCACCAACCGTGTCACTTTCCACACCATGCTCGACCTTGGTGGCGTAGCCACACCTTCGTTTAAAGCCGATGCTGCTGTGAGCAATAGCGCATTTAAGCAATTGCCCCGCCGCTATGTGAACGACCACGACGAGTATCGTCCGATGGACGACTGTGGATTGAAGGACCTCGATGCTGAGCAATTCAAGGCACACCACCTCCAATTCCCATAATCGCATGGAAGATAAAATCACTTTGCGGCCCGCCACCGAAGCCGACGCTCCTTTTGTGGCGATGGTCATCTCCGAAGCGCTCGACGACGATATCATGGAACTTTATGAGCAGTCGGGAAACCGAATTCCGGATTCTCGACGCGAGCGTATGGATTTTGTTGAAATGGTGGTTAACAATCCCGACAATCTCTACACTTGGCACCACGCCACTATGGCTGTGAATGCCGAAGGCGTAGCTGTGGGTGCTCTTTTGGCATATCCTGGCGATGACTATACACACCGTCGCGAAGTATCTTTCCGTTTGTTTGCTTCATTCATTGAGAATTCTTTCGACCCCGACAAAATGGATGCCGAAACCAAGCCCGGCGAATACTATCTCGATAGCCTCGCAGTGCTGCCTTCATATAGGGGTAGGGGAATTGGCCGAATGCTTTTGCAAGCCGGTATCGACAAGGCGAAATCTCTTGGACGTCCAGCAATTCTTGCTTGCGCTCCCGAAAATCTTGGAGCGAAGCACCTCTACGAATCGTTGGGCTTTAAAGAAACCTATATCTACTCCCTTTTCGGCCACCCATACCATCGCATGCTCCACCCCTAATCAATCCATCTCCTTACCACTTACCAATAATTTAGGGTATAGCTCCATGATTACTTTGTGTAATCGTTCAAATCCCTCGGTCTTCTTGCATTGTTCTTCGTCCATGTATGTTCGCTTGTTCACTTCAATCATTAGCGAATGGTATTGTACGGGCGTTCCTACTGTTTTTGAATTGGAGAATGGTTTGTTGAATGCCACAGAATAGCCATGAGAGATGAAATGGTGTTCAACTGTGCCAAGCACAAATTCACTTGGTTTTGAAAAATCATCGTTGAAGCCAATACAAATGTCAATGTTTGTAGCCGCTGTGCTATCTATCAATGGGTTATCGGGCGAGAAACTATGACAATCCACGAGTAGACTATCATTAGTGAGGGCATCCTCCAATTGTCGCTGATAGTTGACATACGTTTTGACAATTTCATCTTTATTTCTGAAGAGATATATATCCACATCACGGGATGTAATGCCCATTCCCTTTTTCTCCAAAGGGTCGTGAGGCAATCGCTCAACATCGCACAACAGCCTGTTCCATTTTGCGACGATAGCCTCGATTTCGTTAAGTGGGCTGTCGGGCATAAACAGTTCGTCAGTAAACCAGTCTATCATTTTTTCGTTCTGTATCTTTGTTCCCTCTTGTATTTTATGCCAACTATCGTCGTAAAATCGTTTGTCAATTTTGGGTGATGCGTGCGGAATGTTCAAAACCAGTTTTTTGTACACTTTCGCTGTGGGTTTGGTGAAATAGAAGAAACGGCGAAGCGCGTATGCTGTATTGTTTACCTTTTTGTAGCCAAAAACTGTCTTGTATGGCATTTCGGGGAAACAGTCGGTAAACGGGAATAGAAAACCTAATGTGCCATAACCGAATTTTAGGGAGTGGCATTTTCTGAGTGTGTGAAGGCAATTCACGAATTCTTCGTTGGTCACATCTCGTTTGAGTGTGTCTATCAAATGGTAATGTAGGCAGCGAAGGAGTCCATGTATTTCGTCTTCAGAGAAATCAGGCAGATTCTCGTAATGTACATATTTTGGAATTGGGTATCTACTCATATTATTTTGAATTAATCCCAGAAAGTTTTCCGGGTTGATGGTTGATAATTGGAAATAAAGTGCTTTCCTTGCAGTTCTGTGCAAGGAGAA
>JAKSMA010000192.1 GCA_024400895.1 Muribaculaceae bacterium
CTCCGACGACTTTTGACCGATGATGCCGGGGGTGGCGTTATTTTACCACGTGCTTGGCGTAGTTGTAGCCACAGAGGCGGTAAAGGGCTGCCAATCGGGGCAGGCGCTGGAGGAATTGGGCGTAGTCGCGCTGGTCTTGTGCACACCACTGCACTTCACAGAGCGCCGCAAAGCGTGGGAGCGCCATGTATTGCACCTGCTTGAATGTGGGGATGTACTCTGTCCAGACATTGGCCTGCACACCAATTATGTGCTTGGCTTCGTCGGCAGTGAGTTCGGATGGGATTGGATTGAAACTATACACCTTTTCCACAGGCAGATATCCACCGATGGCATCTGGCTCGCTGTCTTTATCCTTGCTTTGGTAATAGTCGAAATACATGTGGCTGGTGGGCGAAAGGATGGCATCGTGACCTTGGCGAGCAGCCTGCACGGCACCATCAATGCCACGCCAACTGTGAATGGTGACATCTGGGCCAAGTCCGCCTTCAAGGATTTCATCCCATCCAATCACCTTGCGGCCTTTGCTGGCGAGGAAATGCTCGGCTTCTTGCATGATGTAGCCCTGCATTCGCTCTTCGGGCTTGCGCTTGCCACTATCGGTAAATCCGAGTTCTGCCATCTTTGCCTGGCATTTGGGGCACGATTTCCAACGCTTTTTGGGGCATTCGTCGCCGCCGATGTGAATGTATTGTGAAGGGAAAATCTGCGTGATTTCGTCGAGCACATCTTTAATAAAGGTGAGTGTGTTAGGATTGCCGGCACAAAGCACCTCGTCGCTTACACCCCACTTTTGCCACACATGATAAGGACCACCCGTGCACCCCAGTTCGGGATATGCAGCCAGTGCCGCCTGCATGTGTCCGGGAAGGTCGATTTCGGGAATGACAGTGATGTGGCGGTCGGCAGCATACTGCACGATTTCGCGTGCTTGCTCCTGTGTGAAGAAACCGCTGTGAGGCTTGCCGTCGTAGCGGCCGCTATTATGCCCAATCACAGTGGCTGGGCGAGTGCCACCCACTTCGGTGAGTCGTGGATATTTCTTGATTTCGATGCGCCATCCCTGGTCTTCACTGATGTGCCAGTGGAAGCGGTTGATGTTGTGCATCGCCAGCATATCGATATAGATTTTTACAGAATCGGCATTGAAGAAATGGCGGCACACATCAAGATGAGCGCCACGGTAGGCGAAGCGAGGGCTGTCTTCAATCGTTGCTGCAGGCACCTCCACTTTTTTCTTCTTCTCCCCGATAGGCAATGCCTTGCGCAAGGTTTGGATGCCATAGAACACGCCCGCTGTGGTTTGTGAAGCTATGCTGATGCCGCATCCGCACACCTTCATGCGATACCCTTCGGCGCCTTTTTTCACGGTGGGATTCACCGCCAGCGTGATTGCACCCTTCTGTGGCTCAGTAGAGAGTGGCAATTTCAGTCCTGTGGCATCTTCTATATAGCCCTGCAGCATTTTTGCCTCCTTCTCAAGGTCGGCATACCACACGATTTTCGTATCCTTGTCGATGACGAACGGATGGCCTTTTTCGTCGATTTCAACCGACGATGGCATGGGGATGACATTGAAGTTGGCCACAGCCGACTTTTGGCCAGCCGCCGCAAGAGAAGAAATGCTCATAAGCGCTACGATAGATAATGATTTCAGCAAGTTCATAGTTGTTGATAAGGGGATTTTTTAGATGAATGAAACTACTCGATGCCTTTATATATAAAAAAAAGAAAAGATATGAACGGCACGATTTCTAAAAAATCCGTGCCCTTCTATATGCTTAAACCCACAAAGTTGTTCCTCAGCAATAGCCAGCCAAGCGCTGGTCGGCCTTCTGCTTAGAATTCAGTGAAACTGAGAGGAAGCAACGCCTTGATACTGTCGAGACGATAAATGGTGTCGCGCCCCACGAGCAGCACTTCCATTGGGTGACCAGCCTGCACCTCAAATTCAAGCAAGGCTTGGCGACAAACACCGCAAGGAGAGCAAGGATCTTTCACAAAATCACCGTTTTGGAATGCTGTGACAGCCACCTTCTTAATGCCCACGCCAGGATAGTTGGCACCAGCATTGTAGCAAGCGCTTCGCTCGGCGCAAATACCGGCAAATGCCGCATTCTCCTGATTAGCGCCCTTTATCATCACGCCATTGTCAAGAAGCAATGCTGCACCCACATTGAAATGGCTATAAGGGGTGTAACTGCTCTTTGTAGCTTCTTTTGCGAGGTCAACCAATTTTTTATCCTCTTGATTTAGTTCATTATAAACTAAAACTTGTATCTTTGTAGTTACATTTTTTTCTGTCATCGTATTTTAAGTATATGTTTAAGATTTTTTCGTATTGCAAATATATTGATAATTTTTCAATTGGCAACCTTAAAAAGTGGATTTGCGCGATTTTTCTTTCTTGTGCAAGTCTCACAGCGGGTGCGCAGAAGTTATCGAGCGTGTTTTTGGAATATATCGACAAATACAAACACATCGCCATTCGCCACTGTCAGGAATACGGCATTCCGGCATCAATCACGCTGGCCCAAGGGCTGCTGGAAAGTGGCGCCGGACGCAGCGCACTGGCCACCGGCTCCAACAACCACTTCGGCATCAAGTGCCACGAATGGGAGGGTGAACGCACCTATGTAGGGGCTGCCACTGCCTACAACTGCTACCGAAAATACGAATCGGCAGAGCAGGGCTACGAAGACCACGCAAAATTCCTGCTCAGGAGCCGCTACCAACGCCTGTTTGAACTGCCAGTGACCGACTATAAGGGATGGGCGCGCGGACTCAAGGCGTGTGGATATGCCGAAAACCCCGCTTACGCCGACAAACTCATCCGACTTATCGAGGCTTATGAGCTCTACCAATACGACACTGGCCAGCCCGTGATGGCAAAGGTCAAGGAGGAGAAAAAACCAGAGCATGTGGCTGAAAAACACGATGCAGAACTTTCACAAAAAGAAGCGATGAAACGGGCGTTTATGGCGCACGATGTGCACCGCAAATGGAAGTTGTATTTCGTGGTGGCAAAGAAGGGCGACACCTACGAATCAATCGCTCTTGAATTCAACAAAAAGCTGAAGGAAATACTTGATTACAACGACATTACCGACAAGACCGCCCACCCACGAGAAGGCGAGCGAATCTGGGTGGTGAAGAAGTATAACCAACACCCCGAAGTGGAATTCTATGTGGCAAAAAAAGGCGAAACACTGCACAGCATCGCGCAAGAATTCGGCATGAGCATGAAGATGCTCCAGCGCATCAACCGAATGAAGCAAAACGAGGACGTGATTACCGGCCAAAAGATATTTTTCCGCTAAGCATTTTTTCAAAAACAATGCCATTCCTCCGCATATTTTCGAAGGGAAACCTTTCGTAACATTGACAGATTTCGTAACTTTGAAAAAAATTCGTTATGACGCGCATACAAAAATACACCATTCCTGCCGTTATGAGTTTTGTGGCTTATGCCACCGGCATCCTTTTCGACTCTTATTGGGAGCCATTTTTCCTTGCGGGATGTTCTTTGCACTCGTTCACCTATTTAGGCCTCTGCCGATTCGTTCAAGAGGAGAACGTGAGAGGGCCATTCAATCTGCTTTTTAATGCTCATTTGGCTATGGTGGTGGCACTCGCGCTGTTGTTCTATTTCGTGAGCGGCAATGTGGATGGCGATTCGGCGGTGTTCTACACGGTGTATGCCGTGCTGCTTTTCACCATCACTGGCGGATATATCGTGGCAAAAATTGTGGCTGGAACCTTCATCGTGAGTCAACGCCACATTGCCATCGGATCCACGATGATTGTGAGCGCAATCGCGCTATGCTACTACTTCGGAACAAGAATCGTCAACTTCCTCCCCGATGAGCTCAACTGGATGATTCCCAAAGCACTATGCCTTACTTTCGCTATAGAGCTCATCACCGTTCTGCTCACCACTAAAAAGATTAAGCAACCATAACGGTTGCCCTATAATACGCCACAAAAATCCGGGATTTCCTGCTACTGAAATCCCGGATTTTTTCTTGCTCGCCAACTTCCGATAAAAACGACGAAAAATTTACAAGTGCAAATGAAATCTTTTTTGAGCAACCTACGGAATAATCGGCGATTTACGGCATTCTGCGAGGTTGTTAATAACTTTTTCTGGAATTTACGATTTTTAAGCGGTTTAAATTTGTAAACTTTGTAGAATTATAAGTAACTTTACACCCTAAAATATTGCGTGTGTACTTATATAAGGGCAAAAAAATGAGGAACAGATGCTCCCCACCCCCTCAAAACGGGCGAGAAATCACCAAAATTTCAAGCAACTTAATCGTACAACTCGTGAAAAAAAAAGGATAAAAAAACAAAACAACTCCCGACTATGGCAGAACAAGTAGTTTACCACATTCCAGCACTGCTACAAGAGTGTATGACCGGACTTGACATCAAGCCCGACGGCACTTATGTGGACGTCACTTTCGGTGGTGGCGGCCATAGCCGTGCTATCACTTCC
>JAKSMA010000193.1 GCA_024400895.1 Muribaculaceae bacterium
TAAATATATTCAGCAAAAAGTCCTCTGTTGTTTGCGCCCCATCGTTATTAATGTTTGTTAAAAGTTTATCAAGTTCTTGTCCAGAAGGTGTAATTGGAGTAATTTTGCTGTGGATTGGCATATGGGGCATATGCTCCTCGCCCGGAACCGTATCAGTTTTCGCTGATGCGGTTTCGTTATTTTTGTGGTCATGTCGCCCCGCCGCGCTACTGAAGAGCAGCGCTGAGTTTTCTCATTTCTTTAATTCCATCTTTTATGTGCTTGAAAGCGAAGATGAATGGCACTCCTGCCTTACGCTTCACTCGCCATGCCATCAGTGGCAAGCGAAGCCACATGGTGGAGCGATAGTTGCGGAATAGGATGGCGCCATCGGCACGAAGCACCTTTGCATCGGCAAATCGGGTGACCGAAGTGGTGGGACCGCAGTGCTCAACCACCTGAATTGGGAAATATTCGCAATTTAGTCCAGCATTGATTGCATCGCTCACGAAAATGGTCTCTTCTCCCGCGCCAAACTTCTCGGCTCCAAGTCCGAAATTTTCGTTGAATTCCACCTTGCCGACCACCGACAGTCTTCGGAAAGCAATCTCAAACGAAATGACATAGAAATTGCGCACCTTCTCCTTGAGATTGAAGCGAGTGGGCGGATAGTGCTTTGGCTCGGTGTCGTTTTTTGCCACAAAAGTGGCAAGGTCGATTTCGGGATGCTCCTCAAAGGTTTCGATAACGGCTTGCAGACCCTCGTGTGTGTAGCGGCAGTCGTCGTCGCAGATGAGGCAAATGTCGGCCGTAGCGAGGCGGAAACAGTTGTTGCGATTGCGGCTCAGTCCACGGCTATGAAGCACATGCACCTCCACATCGGCGCGTCTCTCAATCTCTTCGGGCAATTTGCTGGGCACAAAACCCTCGCTGTGCTGCCACGACACGAGATAGCTGACACCCTCTTTGGGCGGCAACAACAGGTCGGGAATGCGGTTGATTCCTTCGTTGAGCGTGGATATGAGCAGTTGCAGTGTCATTCGCGTGGGTGAAACTAATTCAGAATTCAAAGGTAATCGTTTTTCATCTATCTTCAAAGTGAGGGAGCAACATTTTTGTGTGTCGCAAGTGGCTTGATGGAAAAACCTGGGGAAGAATTAGCGAAGATTTGTGATTTTCCACTATCTTTGTAAGTTGAACTCAACTAAATGTAATGCTGTTTTCTATTGTCATACCTGTTTACAACCGTGCCGAGCGGGTGAAGCCTACGCTCGACTCTGTGTTGGCGCAATCGCACCGCCCCCTACAGGTGGTGCTGGTAGACAATTGTAGCACCGATGATTCGCTCAGTGTGCTCAAGGCATTCCAAGAGCAATATTCGCAAACTGATTTTGAGGTGGCGGTGGCGCAGGAAACGCATCACACAGCTTCGGCAACGCGCAATCACGGATTCCGTGAGGCAAAAGGCGATTGGGTGCTCTTTTTTGACAGCGACGACACAATGCGTCCCGCTCTTGTAGAAGAGTATCGCAAGGCCATTGAGCATCATCCTGAGGGACTCGATATTTTGGCGGTGAAGGCCCGGTTTCATAGCCGCGACGGCAAGAGCCGCGACCTCCCGTTTTTCACATCCGATGCGATGGCCAACCATATCCTGCACAGTATTCTTGCCACGCAGCGCTATGCCGTTCGGCGCGAATACTTTGAAAAGTCAGGCATTTGGAACAACGACGTTCTGCAGTGGGACGACTGGGAACTGGGCGTAAGATTGATGCTTGGGCAGCCAAAGATGGCATTCGTTGGCGAGGCATTGGTGGATATTTACGACAGTGGCGAGGCATCAATCACCGGTACAAACTTTCACGACCGTAAAGGCAAATGGGAAGCAGTGCTTGATGAGGGCGAGCGCCAAGTGGCTCGTTCGCGTCATCCCGAAAAGACTCGAATGCTCCAGCTGATTGATTTTCGCCGCGTGATTCTGGCTGCCCATTATGCGATGGAAGGTCATGAAGCAGATGCTCGTGAGCTATACGCCCCCGCATTTCAGCGGCTCACTCAGGGCAGTGCTCTGAAGCGTTGGGTATTGCCTTTGCTTTATAAAAACACGCGTAGCGGCCATCGTGGTTCGTCGCGCATCGCTCGGCATCTGTTCACGAACAAAAATGTGCCTAAGGCGATGGCTGGCTCAAAGTTGTTCACTATTATTATTCCAGTATATAACCGCTCCGAGAAGGTGAAAACCACCCTAAATTCCGTGTTGGCGTCAACGCACCGCCCGTTGCAACTGGTGCTGGTGGATAGCTGTAGCACTGACAACACGTTGAATGTGCTCCAGGAATTTCAAGCCGACTACTCGCAACCCGATTTTGAGGTGGTGGTGGAACAGGAACCTCACCACACAGCTTCGGCAGCTCGTAATAAGGGTTTTCAGAAGGCAGAAGGCGATTGGGTGATGTTTTTTGATAGCGACGACACGATGCATCCCACTCTTGTGGAAGAATATCAAAATGCCATTGCAAAGCAAGGGGAGAATGTCGACTTGGTGGTGGTGAAAGCCAAGCGTCACAAACTTGGTGGTGGGTCGCGTGTGTTACCATTCTTCACTTCTGATTCTATGGCCAACCATATCTTGCACAGTATTCTTGCCACGCAACGCTATGCCGTGAGTCGTGAATATTTTGCCGATTTTGGCGGCTGGAATCCTGATTTCTATGAATGGAACGACTGGGAATTGGGCGTGAGGCTGATGCTCGGAATGCCTCGGATGGCCTTCGTGGAAAAGGCGTTGGTCGACATCTACGATAGTGGTGAGGAATCTATCACCGGCACCAATTTCCACGACCGAAAGGGACGTTGGGAGCGCGTGCTCGATGAGGCAGAGCGTCAGGTTGCTCAGTCGCAACATCCCGATAAGGAGCGAATGCTCCGACTGATTGATTTCCGGCGATTGGTATTAGCTGCGCAATATGTCCACGAAGGGCACGAGGCGGATGCCTTAGCGCTGTATGAACCTACGCGCGAGCGGCTTGTGAGTGGAAGTTGCTTACGTCGCCACATTATCCCCGTGCTCTACAAAAATCTCTGCAAAGGGCACCGAGGTTCTTCCAGATTATCAAGACATATCCTAAAATAAAACCTTGTTTGGGAGTTAAGGAGTGAAGAAGTTATCGCTCCTTCGTCGCTCGGAAGTTAAGAGCACGCCGATATGCCAATTTTCCCAGCATTTTTTCTCTGAGACGAGACGATGCGCTAATGTGCCTTTTGGGATAAAAAAAAGTATCAACATTCTTGCTGATACTTTTTTATCGTTTGTGCCACATGTGTGGCCTTGATGCGGCGTTACACTGTGAGGATTTCTTTTTCCTTGGCAGCGAAGAGTTCGTCCACTTTCTTCAAATACTTGTCGTGGAGTTTTTGAACTTTAGCTTCAGCGTCTTTTTCAACATCTTCAGCCATGCCATCCTTTACGGCCTTCTTCAAGCCTTCGATGGCTTCGCGGCGTGCGTTTCGGATGCTGACCTTTGCTTTTTCGCTTTCAGCCTTAGAGTCCTTCACGAGTTGTTTACGGCGCTCTTCGGTCAGAGGTGGAATGTTGAGGCGAATCACTTCACCGTTGTTTTCAGGAGTGATGCCCACATTAGAGTCCATGATAGCCTTTTCGATGAGGCGGAACATACTCTTATCCCAAGGAGTGATGACGATAGAACGAGCATCGGGCACGCTGATGTTAGCTACAGCATTGAGTGCCATTTTGCTTCCGTAAGCATCTACTTTCACGCCATCGAGGATTTTCACGTTGGCCTTACCTGCGCGGATGTGAGCCAATGCTTCTTCCAAATAAATGGTAGCCTCGCCCATCTTCTTGTCAGCAGGGTCGAGATAAAAATTCACGTCGTTCATAATTTGTGGTGTTATATTAGTTGTTTTAAAATTGTCGGAGCATTCCAAATAATTGTTCAGGTTACGAATATAGTTATTTTTCGTCGTTCCCGCAAAAAAATGCTCGAAATATTCGTGATGTTGCTATTTTTCGTTGGTGAAAGGATTATTGACGGGTGAAGAGGAGGGCGTTTCGGGTAGGGTCTTTTAGCAGACGGTCGTCGAGTAGGGAGGGGGTGAATTCAAAGCCTTCGTAGGCGAAGGTGGTGAGGAGGTTGGGATTGGTGATTTTGTTCTCGCAGATGTATCGCACCATGGCACCACGGCACGCCTTTGCCCACACGGCTTGCATCTTGAGTTGCCCGCCATTGTTGCGCACATAAAATAGTGGCTGAACGACGGTGACTTCGCGAAGCACGCGTTTCCAGTCAAACAAATGTTCGTATTCCTCGGTAGAGAGGTGTATGAGAATGCCATCGTCGGCTTTCACACTGCTGATAAGTGCATCAGTGAGGATGCTGCGCCAGAATTGGTTGGGCGGCTGGTCGTCGGTGGTCGCCAATGCCACGGTGTGCTCCATTCGGTAGGGCACGATGGCATCCATTGGGAGAAGCAGGCCGTAGAGGAAGCA
>JAKSMA010000194.1 GCA_024400895.1 Muribaculaceae bacterium
CCCCTGCTTATTCAGAAATGCAAGCAGTGAAACTTTTGGAGCAACACCTATGCACAGAATCTTGCTTCGTGCATTACGCCAATAGCAGCGCTATCCGACTTGCCAACATCTTTGCCTCGCATTTCGTGAGATGCAATCGCGGTATCAATGGCATTGAAGGAAGCGTTTCCACTGCAGTTGGATTTGCTATGGCAGTGGAAGAGCCTGTGTTCCTCATCACTGGCGACCTCAGTTTCTTCTACGACCAAAACGCTTTATGGAATGAGAATATGCCGAAAAACCTCCACATTATGCTGCTCAACAATGGAGAAGGTGGCATCTTTAAGCAAGTGAAAGGATTTGGGCAGAATGATATGGCAGTAGGCAAGCATATCACTTCGGCTGAAGGCATCTGCCACCAGAACAATGTGGACTTCCTATCTGTTCACAATGAAACAGAGCTTCAAGACAGCATCAAAAGATTCCTCAATCATGAAGTCAGTGCGGTGTTGATGGAAGTGTTCACGAATGCCAATACCGACATAGCAGAACTGAAACGCTACTATAGCGAATTCAAAAATTTGAAAAAAATAAACTAAAACATACATCATATTATTATGGCTACAAGAAATTGGAAAAATATTGAAGGATTTGATTTTAAGGAAATCCTTTTTGAAGAGTATAATGGCATAGCCAAAATCACAATCAACCGCCCTCGCTATCGCAATGCGTTCACCCCTCGCACCACTTGGGAAATGAGCCAGGCATTTGCCTACTGTCGCGAAGCAAGCCGCATCAGTGTGGTAATCCTTACCGGTGCTGGCGACATGGCATTCTGCAGCGGTGGCGACATGAATGTGAAAGGCCGCGGTGGCTATGTGGGCGAAGACGGTGTGCCACGCCTCAATGTACTTGATGTGCAAATGCAGATTCGCCGCTTGCCCAAGCCTGTTATCGCTATGGTCAACGGTTATGCAGTGGGTGGTGGCCATGTGCTTCATCTCGTGTGTGACTTGACCATCGCCAGCGAAAACGCAATTTTCGGACAGACAGGTCCTAAGGTTGGCTCATTTGATGCCGGCTTCGGTTCATCTTACCTCGCCCGCATCGTTGGTCAAAAGAAGGCACGCGAAATCTGGTTCCTCTGCCGTCAATATTCTGCAAAGGAAGCAGAAGAAATGGGTATGGTCAACAAGGTGGTGCCACTGGAACAACTTGAAGACACCTGCGTGGAATGGGCAGAAATCATGATGGAACGCTCTCCTATGGCTCTCCGAATGATTAAGGCTGGCTTGAATGCCGAACTCGACGGACAGGCTGGTATCCAAGAACTCGCAGGCGATGCTACCATGCTCTACTACTTCCTCGACGAAGCACAAGAAGGCGGCAAGGCTTTCCTTGAAAAGCGCAAACCCGACTTCCAGAAATATCCAAAAATGCCTTGATTTAAAGAAATTAGAGATTAGAAATTAGAGATTAGAAATTAGAGATTAGAGATTGGATTTTTAGAGATTAGAAAATCGGAAACTACTCAAATTTCTAAAAAAATCATCCTTCTCCGCTAAGATGAAAATCGAGATTAAAGAGCGAATTCTGCATTTCAAACAGCCTGCCGGCACTTCACGCGGTGTCTACACTACGCGTAAAATTTGGCTGCTCACCATCAGTGATGGTGGTCGCACAGCCATAGGCGAGTGCGCACCTTTGCCACAGTTGAGCTGCGACGACATAGAGGATTACGCTGCAGTGCTTCGCAATTTTTGCAACATAATAGAAGATCGTGGCGCTATCCCATACGAAGAAATGCGCCCCTACCCTTCTATGCTTTTCGGTGTGGAAACAGCCCTTGAGCAACTGAAGCACACAGATGGATTAGTTTTCGACACTCCTTTCAGCCATGGCGAAGAAGGCATTCCCATAAATGGACTGGTGTGGATGGGAACACACGACGAGATGCTGGAGCGACTGAAAGAAAAGCTGGAGCTCGGATTCCGCTGTGTGAAACTAAAAATCGGAGCGATAGATTTTCAGAAGGAACTTGATTTGATTCAGCATATCCGCAAGCACTTCAGCCGGGATGAAGTTGAACTACGAGTGGATGCCAACGGTGGTTTCACACCCGATGTGGCACTCGACCGACTTCAGGAATTGGCTCGCTACGACATCCACAGCATTGAGCAACCCATCATGGCACGTCAATGGACCGAGATGGCTCGCCTCTGCCAGCTATCCCCTCTCCCGATTGCCCTCGATGAAGAACTGATTGGCGTTAACACCAAAGCGGAAAAAATTCAGTTGCTCGACACCATCAAGCCCAAATACATCATCCTCAAGCCTTCGCTCCATGGCGGAGTGAATGGCACTCGTGAATGGATAGCATTGGCAAAGGAGCGTGGCATTGGCAGTTGGATAACGAGCGCATTGGAGAGCAACATCGGATTAAATGCCATCGCCCAACTTGCAGCCGACATCTATGGCCCGCACATCACTATGCCGCAAGGACTTGGCACGGGCATGCTTTTCACCGACAACATCGACATGCCATTAGAGATTAGAAACGACTGCTTATGGATTACGAAGCGTTCATAAACGAGTGGAACAATGATTCCGACTGCGTGCTTGTGCACACGAGCGGCTCCACCGGTGCTCCAAAACCATTGATGGTGGAAAAGCGACGTATGGAGGCAAGTGCCCGCATCACTTGCGACTTCTTGGGCTTGAAGAAGGGCGACAAAGCACTGCTCTGTATGCCTCTCGACTATATTGCCGGCAAGATGATGGTGGTGCGTGCCATCACCCATGAGTTGGAACTCGTGAGGATTGAGCCTTGCAGCCATCCTATGGCAGAAGTGAACACTGATATCGACTTTGCCGCAATGGTGCCGCTACAGGTGGCAAACTCTTTGCAAGTGGACGAAGAACGCAAAAAGCTGATGGCTATCAAGCACTTGATTATCGGTGGCGGTGCCATCGACGAAGATTTGGAACGGCAACTCAAGGATTTCCCGAATGCTGTATGGAGCACCTACGGAATGACCGAGACACTCTCCCACATTGCCCTCCGCCGATTGAACGGAGAAAATGCAAGCGAGTGGTACACGCCTTTCGACAGCGTTTCAATTCGCCTTGACCATCGTGGCTGTTTAGTGATTGATGCACCTCATGTGTGTGAGCATACGCTTACCACTAACGACTGCGCCGAAATGAAAGACAACCAATTTTGCATCATCGGCCGCATCGACAATGTGGTGTGCAGTGGTGGCATCAAAATACAGATAGAGGAAGTGGAAAAAGTGCTCAAGCCGCTCCTTCACCATCGATTCATCGTCACAAAGCGTAAAGACAAAGCATTGGGTGAAGCGCTGACGCTACTCACCGAAGATGCCGACACCGAGCGCATTACCGACATTTGCAACCACGCTTTACCAAAGTACCAACGCCCGCGAAGCATCTACCATATCAGCGAAATACCAACAACTGAAACGGGCAAACCCGCAAGAGCAAAAGCCGAATTCATCGCAAATTCGCTTTAGTTTGCCCATAATTCATTATATTTGCAATATCAATACAAATAACTATTCCCATGGCAGAAAATAAAAAACCTCAAATAGCACTCATCTACGACTTTGATGGCACCCTTGCTCCAGGTAACATGCAAGAATTTGGTTTCATCCAAGCCATTGGCAACGACATCGAACAGTTCTGGAAAAAATGCAACAAGCTCTCCGAAAAAAACGACGCCAACCATATTCTCACCTACATGTACACTATGCTGAATGAAGCTCGCCGCGATGGCATTTCGCTCAAGCGCAAGAGTTTCAAAAAATTCGGATCCATGGTGAAATACTTCCCTGGAGTGGAACAGTGGTTCTCCACCATCAACAAAGTGGGAGATGAGCTCGGCTTGGAAATCAAGCACTATATCAATTCATCGGGCTTGCGTGAAATGATTGAGGGCACTTCCATCTACCACGAATTTGAAGCTGTATACAGCAGCACCTTCCTCTACGATGTAGATGGCGTGGCATATTGGCCCGGTGTGGCTGTCGACTCCACTGGCAAAACACAATTCATCTTCAAGATGGCACGTGGCATCAAGGAAGTGGGCGACACAATGAAGGTGAACGAATACATGCCCTACGCCGAGCGTCCGGTACAATATCAAAACATGATTTACTTTGGCGACGGAATGACCGATGTGCCAAGCATGGCACTCGTAAGACATTACGGAGGTCATTCAGTGGCTGTATATGACAACGACCACAAAGAAAAAGCATTGCAACTCATTGAGCAAGACCGAGTAGATTTCATTGCAAAAGCCGACTACAGCGAAGGCGCAGAAATCTACAATCTTGTAAAATCTATGCTCATAAAAATGAAATCAGACTACGATTTCGAGCAACTCCAAAAGGAGCACAAAAAGCACTGCAAATAATCACAGTAA
>JAKSMA010000195.1 GCA_024400895.1 Muribaculaceae bacterium
AAAATGGAAATCCACACCCAATGCTTGGATAGTGCTTTCTATCCAGCGATAGGTGCAAAAATCCCACTCGCTTGGTGCGAGCAGAAAATCAAAGATTGGACTTTTAAAGCAAAAAATTACTATGGCAAGAGTCCCTGCCACCGCAATTATACGAAAAAGCATCTTTCGGAGAACTTCAAGGTGTCCTCCGAAAGTGAGCATAGTATTGTCTTCTGCCATTAGTCCTTTTGGGGTGTGTCGGTTGTTTGTTGTTCGTTTTCTGGAGCGTTTTCTTCTGGCATTTCTCCTCCTTCTTGAGGTTGGTTCGGGTCTTCGTTGAGTCCTGTTTTAAACTCCTTCACACCTTTGCCCAGTCCTCGCATCATTTCAGGCAGTTTTTTGCCTCCAAAAAGAAGTAGCGCCAATCCTCCAATCAACAGTAGTTCTGTGGTGCCGATAAATAATAAAGTGTTCATAGCGTGTGATAATTATGGGGTTACGAGAAAAATTTCGCAGGTGTCGAAATTGATTTCCCAATTTCCGTTTTCTACACTTTCCCATTGATACTTTTTCGCCATAGAATTCCACCATCCTTGGAATTTGGTGCCAGTCTCGCCCATGTCTTTCACGAGCTTTTCATAAAGTTCTTCTTTTTCTGGGGTGAGGATTGCTGCCAACTCTGTGAGGCCGTTGCGGCGTTCAAAGAGCTGTTGAATTTCATTCTTTTCTTCGACAGTTACCTGTCCTACAAGTTTCGTTGTCATTTTTTTGCTACTTTTTTATGTTACCATTCTTCTTTCACATCAAAGGGGTCGAGATAGTCAATCTCTTTGATTTCTTGTTGTGTGAGGAATTGCCCATGCTTGCGAATGTTTTCAAGCAGTTGGCGACTCGGATTTCTTTCTAGATGCGCCACCACACACTGTTCATGGCTTGGTGTGTTCACCTCGAGAGTGGTTTTGCGGTTGAGCCACACACAACGCCTGCAATGGAATGCATCGCATTTGCGGCAAAGTGGGGCATGGTCGAGTTTGTATAGTTGCGAACTCTTCACATGCACACCTTCCTCAAGTGAGCCTGCTTTGAAAGCGGGGCTGATGATGGTGTCGCTATTAGTTTGGTAAAAGGCTGGGCAAACATAGAATTTTCCATCGGGAGCAAGGGTAATGTTGCTTTCTCCAGCACCGCAGTTGTTCATCTCCTCGAGTTGCATGCGGTCGGTGAGCAAATTCAGTAGCGGAGATTTTCCTTCCGCATAGAGTTTCTCAAGTTTTTCGCTCCACAATTGCAACACACCCTTGTAGGTGTCGAAATCCTCGTCGCAGAATGATTCCACATCGGTGATAACTACGTTAAGTTTTGTAGTTTTCTCTATAGTGTCTGCAATCAATACCTTCTGCTCAAAAAGGTCGCTCTTGTTGATTCGCAACACATACGACACGCCTTCACTGTATGAAAACCCTTCCATTTGCTTCCAGTCGTTGAACACCACCACATCGGCTTCATCGACATTTGGGTTATCGGCAGGCATAATCTTGCTGTGGTCGATGCTTTCAAGCACATCCTCATATTCTGCTGGCAGTGCGTGTGATGGGTACACATACTGAATCATCAAGTTTTCCGTCATGCCGAAGAAAATGCCAGCCTTCAAATCTTCAATGGAAATCAGTTTGCTTTCAGATTTCTTATTGTTGTAATGGCAATACGAAGTACTCGTATCGTCTAATAATATCATTAAATACTGTAACATGGCATTTCTTTTTTAGCAGGGTTCTTGAAAATTTGATTTCTTCACGTGTTTGTCGGCTTCTTCTCGAGCAATACCTTCTAATTCGAGCTTGCGATAAAGCTTGTTCCAATAGTAATTGTTGGCGCGCACTCGAGCCTTGTGCATTTTGCAGATGGCAGTGCTGCGCTCAAATACTGTAGGGCTTTCAGCTGCATCGTAGTTTTCGCCTTGGCACCAAGCGCATCCTTCTGCCACTTCGCAGTCGATGCACTCTTGCTTGCTTTGGGTGCATCGGTCAAGCGTGAGGAATGGACGCAGCTTGTTCTTGTCGATGCCGTCGTGCACATTGCCAATAATCCACGCCTTTTTGTCGCGAAGCGAATACTGGGCGAATCGTGTGCATGGGTAGAAATTACCAGCAGCATCTACTGCGAGCATGCGTCCAGCTCCACACCAGTTCTGGTTTTGTAGCTTTTTGTCGAGAGGCTTACCCAAGTTCTCACTGAAGAAGGAGCAGGTGTAGTCGGTATAAAATTCGCCGTCGATAATAGCGTCAGCAAGCTGTATCAACTGCTCTTCAAACTTCTTGTCATCGCCTTCTTCCCACACATCCTCAAACACCACATTGATGTTTACTTCGTGGATGCCGAGAGAATAAAGGTGGAGTACACTTTCTTTGATATATTTGATGTCAGCGCTACTGATAGTTACTTTCGTACCTGTTCCGGGGAACTGTTCTTGCCATAACGGGATATTGCGTACAACATCATTGTATGAGCCTTTTTCTTCTTCAGGTTTTGGCGAGAAGCCATCTTTGGTTTTCCAAATTCGATTCAAATCATGCTTCTCACGAGTGCCATCAATAGTGATGCCAATGCTCAAATGCTGGCGATTCTTTTTGATGAATTCTTGTACCTTTTGTGAATCATAGTTGATGCCGTTTGTGGAAAAGTTGAACCGGAAGGAGTTAAACCAGTGGTGATTCAAGCGAAACATTTCGGTTTTGATATAATCACAGATTTTGTCAATCAAATCAATTTCCAAAAATGGCTCACCACCAATGAAATCCCAAACCACGCTTTCTTCTTGGAAATCTTGCTCATGGTTCAGCACATAATCAATAGCTTTTTTTGCCACCTCCCAGGGAAGACGTTCTTTGGCGTTCTTCCCCACGAGATAGCAATACTTGCAAGCTAATTGGCAATCCTTAGTCACAATAAAAGTGATGTTCTTGGAACTGCCAGATTCTCTATAACTGTAAATATAGTCAGACATGTTTTTCTAAGGCACGAATTCCAATTAAAGATAGTGAAATCTCCACTTCGTTTCCATTTTTGTATTTCATGTTAGAGAAATATTTAGAAACAATATTTGCATGAGCGGCCTCTAATAGTTCAAAATCTTCTGCTGCTACTGTCGCATTGTGATAAATTATTCCATTTGACACAAAATGCATCTTAAGCCATTCTAAAAAAGTGACTTCTGTGTTCATATTAATGTTGATTTATAAAGTGAATTATGCATAGGCAGAACGAGAACAACCTCCAGAACAGGTGTTATAGCATGAATTTTTGCAACCAGAATTACAGCCATACATACATGTTATATAGCATCCGTTTTGACAAGTACCTTTGCATTCTCCAGAGCATGTGCCATAGCATCCACTGGAGCAACCGCTAGAGCAACTATAAAAGCAACCAGACGAGCACCCTTGTGGCGCTGGTTCTGCTGCTTTGACGATTGCTGGTGCGCTTGCTAATACAGTGGCTGCGATGATTGGAAGAGCGCCTTTCGCTGCTTTTTTGAAGAATTCTCTGCGTGATTGCAGTTCTTCGTTCTTTTTGTTTTTCATTAGAATATAATCTATTTTTTGCCTATTGGTCCCGGATTCGGCTGTGTTGTGTTTGATTTCTCATCTCATCCAAGGCATAACAAAAGCCCAGGCCCTGTACTTACCCTTCCCGCACATCATGGCCCTGAGATTGCCCATCACAGTGAAACGAGCAACCAGACCCCACGCGGATATGAAATAAAGCATCACCCAATTAAGCATAATTATTCCTTAAAAGAAAATATATGCCAACAATGGGCATGCTAAAATAGCATACCTATGGGCATCTATTGTTGCTTAGTTTCTTGACTGTAATTAAAAAAGTTTCTCAGGCTTTTGATGTGCCAAGAACAAAGCGAAATAAACGCCTTTCCTAATATTGGAATCCCCACACCAAGCAGCACCTCTGTGCCACCGTTCCCGGCAGACCAGCTGCCTTCCGCGTGGAGACTTTGCAAATTTATAAAACTTTATCCAAACAAAAAATATTTCAGCAAAAAAATCAAAATTAATCCCCGACAACCCCACAAAGCTCACACCGCCAGCCATCTCCCTCACGAGCCCCCGAGAGGGTCGGTCGTTCCCTTCAACACTCAATCGGTGTTAATCAGGTTTAAATCGAATATAATCGGAGTTTCCTTACCACCATCAATCGTTGCCCCATTTACCCATACATCAAAGGAACATTAAGTTTACATCAAAGGGACGGTTCTTTTGATGTAAAAGTGTTGTAACCTCCTGTTGTGCAATTAGTTGTCAATGTTAAAATCATGCCATTTTTTGCATTATTAGCGCCTCTGCATGGTATCCGTACACGAATATAGGAAACTAAAACACTGACCCCTCAACTTTGTCAAAAACATGTTTGAGTC
>JAKSMA010000196.1 GCA_024400895.1 Muribaculaceae bacterium
GTGATGGAATATGTGAATGTGCTCGCCAATTCGGGTGATATTCGCGTGTTCAAGGAGATAGAAACAATCGCAGAAGACGTGCATCAGCAGTTCACCGACGACGAGGATATTCCAGAGCACGTGCAGAACCTACTATCATTCTTAAAGCGTCGTCGTGCTTTCTCTTTGATTGAGTTTGGCGAATTTGATGAGGCAGAAAAGGCCTATAAGGCATTGCTCGACGACCCTGAAAGCCACGACTATGCCCTCAATGAACTCGCATATCTTCAGCAATTAAAGTCCGGTGCCGCACCTAATGAAGGGGATAGCCAACCAGAATCCGAAGCCGGAGATGTGTTTCCACAAGATGACGGTGAAGTGGACAGCGATTTACCTCTTTGATTAAACACAGAAAGTGCATTAGGGAACAAATATGACCTCATGCACTTTCTGGGTTATATAGGTGAACTGTTAGAGATATCGTAATAGCAACTTTTGATACACGAGCGAATCGGCTTTGATTGCCTTGATTTGCTCATTGATTTTTTTGCAGAGTTCGGTATTGCCCTTCTTCATCACCCAAGATTGGAACTGCGAGAAACTGATATCGCGATTCACGTCCACCTTGTCGGCATATTTTTGTGCAAGTTCGTGGGCAATGTGACTATTGATGACGGCGTAGTCAATTTCGCCAGTCACCACCTTGAGGAATAACTGTTCGGGGCCGTAATTGTTCTCCGTTTTAATGTTGATGGTGTCGCCAATCTCCCTTCCGAGAGCCTCCACCCGGTCGCGCATAGGCGAATCCTTCACTATCCACACAGTTTTGCCCCCCAAATCGAGTTGAGATTTTACAGAGATGTTGCCTTTTGCGTCTTTACGCTGCACAAGCACCTGCTTGTCGAGAAACACATCAGTAGAGAAAAGATACTTTTCCTGATTTTCTGAAGTCATAGGAAATTGGCCAGCAAGCAAATCATAGGTGCCCTTATCCAACTCCTCAAGAGCTTTGCCAAGTGTCACCACCGAATGGAATTTTATCGGGCGCTTCATTCGTGCAGACACCATTCGCAGCAAATCGTAGTTCAGTCCGCCAAGCGTATCGGCGTAGGTATAATAGCTGATAGGAGAGTACTCGATGGCCACATCCAGCGTGTCGCCACCGCTCTTAGAGATGTTCTCGCTACCCGGATGCAACGGAATCTCACCGCCGCCACAGTTCTTAAGCATCGTCATCACCGCAATGGCGCCCACCAGCAGAGCAATATAAAGCCCCAACCGACCGTTTTTTAGTTTTGCTGTTTGCCTCATCATACCGCAAATTTACAACATTCTCCCAAAATATAAAAAACAAGTTATGACATCAAGCAAAAAACGCCAAAAAAAGCGTCGCATCTCCCAAATGAAAGATGCGACGAATTATATAGTAATTGTTGTTCTGCTTTTTTTTTAGAGGACTACTGGTTCGTATTCCATGCCCCATGCTTCAGCAACGCCCTTGAAGGTAACCTTGCCTTCTACTACGTTTAAGCCTTTGTAGAGAGCTTCGTCGTCCTTGCATGCTTGCTTCCAACCCTTGTTGGCGAGTGCCACTGCATACTTGAGAGTGGCGTTAGTCAATGCCATGGTTGAAGTGTTGGCAACTGCACCTGGGATGTTGGCCACTGCATAGTGGAGAATGCCGTCAACTTCGTAAGTTGGCTCTGAGTGAGTGGTAGCGTGTGAAGTTTCGAAGCAACCACCTTGGTCGATAGCAACGTCAACGAGCACGGTGCCTGGTTCCATTTCCTTGAGCATGTCTTTGGTGATGAGGTAAGGAGTCTTTTCACCTGGGATAAGAACTGAACCAACCACAACGTCAACATCCTTCAATTCTTGACGGATATTGTGTTCGGTGCTATAGAGTGTGTGAACATTAGCTGGGGTTTCGATGTCGAGCTGACGGAGACGTGGCAACCAAACGTCGGTAATGGTTACGTCTGCACCCATACCAGCAGCGTAGCGAGCACATGCTTCACCTACTACACCACCACCGAGCACGAGGAACTTAGCTGGCTTCACGCCTGGAACGCCACCGATAAGTTTACCTTTGCCGCCTTTGGTTTTTTGGAGGTAGTAAGCACCATTGATAGCAGCCATGCGGCCTGCAACTTCGCTCATTGGCACGAGCAATGGCAGACGACGGTCGGGAGTTTGAACTGTTTCGTAAGCAAGGCAGATAGCGCCGCTTTCAAGCATAGCCTTTGTGAGCTCTTCATCGCTTGCGAAGTGGAAATAGGTGAAAAGGAGTTGACCTTTGCGGATGAGTTTGTACTCAGGCTTGATAGGTTCTTTCACCTTTACAATCATGTCGGCTGTAGCATACACGTCTTCGATAGTAGGGAGAATTGTTGCGCCTACTGCTGTGTATTGCTCGTCGGGAAAACCACTGCCTTCACCGGCTGTGTGTTGAACAAATACTTCGTGACCATTTTTCACTAATTCGGCAACGCCTGCAGGTGTCATACCTACGCGGTTTTCGTTGTTTTTAATTTCTTTTGGAATACCGACTTTCATTTTTTTCTTGTTTTAAAATTGTTTAGTTTTTGAGTTAAGTAAATCGAAGGTTTTTACTCCCCACAATTAGAAAAAAAAATTAAAGTAGAGTCATCATTTTTGTATTTTTTTTAGTGTTTCTGTTCTTTTTTTTTCTGATATGCATGAATTATAAAATGAATATACAAAAAAATACATCCACTCAGGATTTGCTCCCAAGTGGATGTACATTATTAATAATGGTTGTTGAATTCTGTTTATCCGAGAATGATGTTGATCAGGGCGGTCACATCGCTCACATTGGTGATGCCGTCGTTGTTGATGTCGGTTTTTGGCGACAGCGGTTGTGAGCCGAGAATCATGTTGATGAGTTCTGTCACATCACTCACATCCACCTTGCCGTCGGCGTTGATATCGCCAATGATACTGCCTTGGTTTTCGATGGTGATAATATTTGATTCCTCTGATGTGTAGCCCAATCGGTATGATTGCACTGTGTAGGTGTGCTTCTTGGCGTTTTTCAAGTTGGTGAATTCGCAACTTGTTTCTTCGGAGTCGACTATGATATTCTCGCGGTCTATCTCGTCGTCGAATTCATCATACATTACGTGATTCACAATATAATAGTCGATAAAGTCGCCTGTCGCTTTCCAATTGGCCACGAAACTTGAATCAGTCAGATTAGTTGCGCTTGTAGCTACTACTGCATGGAGTGAAGGCGCTGGCAGGCAAGCCGCTGACAATTCCACACCAATACTGCCCACCAGACCACCGTCGCTCAAGAGCAGTTTTGCCTTGTGGTTGCCCACTGTTGTAGGGGTGTAGGTGATGACGAGTGGATATCCTTGTTCGCTGTTTGCAGCAGTGCGCTCGATTTGTTTCACATTGGTTGTGAACATCGTGTAGTTGTCTTTATAGACTCTCACACTGAGTGAGTTGGTCAGATTTTCACCCTTTACATATATCACATAGTTAATGCTTTTTCCAAGGCCAACTTCTCCGAAGTAGAGTTCAGTGCCTTGTGTTGGGGTGATAAGGTCAGGTTCGCCTGTAGGGTCATCGCCACCGTCGACATTGAATACTTGGTCTTGCTTGTCGCCCCAGATGTATTCCACCAATTCTGGATGGTCGATGAATGGGTTGCGATTGTTCTGCACGCGATATACGGCATCGTTGCGAGTGGTTTCCTTTTCGCTTACGGGGTCGTTGCGGCTCCATTCGAGCAGCAAGTCGATTGCCCAAGTGGTGAGCGTTTTCCAGTCGCTGTTGTTCACCATGTATGTGTATTTCCATCTGTAATCTTGGTAGCAAGTGGCCATATAGAAATATGTGCGTGCAAAGTCGCCTTTGTATTGGTCGGCAGGTTCAAACACCGAACCGTCGCCACCGCCTTGTCCTTTCTTTGGGGTTCCCACTTTAGTGACCCCATTGCTGTAACTTGCTGTTTCCACCTCGCCAAGTGGGTGATTGTTCTTGGCCAAGTTGGCTTCACCGTCGCTTGGGTAAAGGTGGTTGAGGTCGGTGTAGGCATCCACTTCTGTTCCGCCCCACCAGCTTTTTGGGAAAGAGTGCTCCTTGTTCATGCCAGAAACGCTGCTGAAGCCTCTGAAATAGTATGTTTTGCTGCTGTACATATCCCACACGCGGCTTTTGTCGGTGAGCATGCAGTCGGTGGAAGGGAAGTAATTCCACAAGCTGTTGTATGATACCACTGTGTGAGGTTTGATAAGGTTGTGAACGGCGTTCTTCAATGCTTGACCTTTGAGGCCATTGAGCGAACGGTAGTATCCTATTGGTGCTGTTGCAAATGCCGAAAGACTAACACAAGCCATCAGCAATGCAGAAATAATGATATGGTTATATCTTTTCATATATT
>JAKSMA010000197.1 GCA_024400895.1 Muribaculaceae bacterium
GGTCGAGTCCGATGACGGGCAAATTGTGCTTGATTTCACTTTTCTTGAAAGTGACAATGCCGTTCACGCCGAAATAGAAGTCGCCACGCTTGCGAATCGCTTCAATGTCGGCTGGGGTGCCTGTGAAACTGTGGAACACACCTTGTGGCAACGATTCGCCGAAATTGTCCATCACCTGGAGGCATTCTGCAACACCCTCGCGACAATGGATGATGAATGGCAAGTCAAACTCCTTGCACCAGCGCAGTTGGGTGTCGAGTGCCTCGAGTTGTTCTTCGCGCTTGTCCTGCTCCCAATAGAGGTCGATGCCGATTTCACCCACAGCCACAAATGGCATGGTGCGTTGGGCAAGCATGGTGTGCATGGTGTGCAGTTGGTCGCGGAAATCATCGCCTATTTCTTCGGGATGCAGACCGATGGTGGCCGACACATAGTCGGGGTGGGCGTCAAGCACGGCTTTCAGTCGAGCCAGACTCTCCACATTCTCGTTCGGCATCACAATGTGGGTAATGCCGGCTTCGCGGGCGCGGGCAAGCATCTCTTCGCGGTCGTCGTCGAATGCGTCGCAGTAGATATGGCTGTGGCTATCAATCATTAGCTCTTGCGGCCCACCAAGCCTTCAATGAATTTTACAAACGATTCGCGAGCATCTTCACTCAATTCAGCCTTGTTGAGGGCTTCAAACGCCATGTCGTTGTAGCGCTTGATGGCCTCGTCGGCAGCCTCGCGCATACCGAGGCGCTCATAGAGGGCGGTCACTGCAGCCACTTTTTCAGAGCGCAGTGCATATTCGTCGTTCAGCCAGCGGCGCAGTTCGTTGGCGTCGTCGTCTTGAGCCTTCTGCATTGCGCCGATAAGCAGGAATGTCTTCTTGTTGTTCATGATGTCGCCACCGATAGCCTTGCCGAAAGTGACTTCGTCGCCCCACACGTCAAGCACATCGTCTTGCAATTGGAATGCAAGTCCTAAGTATACACCTGTGTCGTAGAGCGCTTGGGCATTGGCTTCCGAAGCACCAGCGATGATGGCGCCCATTTTGCACGCACAGCCAAGCAGCACAGATGTTTTCAGGCGAATCATCTCAATGTATTCCTCAACAGTCACATTGTTGCGCACCTCAAAGTCCATGTCGTATTGCTGGCCTTCGTATATTTCCATAGCAGTGCGGTTGAACAGTTCCATCACCGCGGGAAGCACCACAGGCTCCACTTGAGCCACATATTGAGTGGCCATGGTGAGCATCGCGTCACCGCTGAGAATCGCTGTGTTCTCATTCCAGCGACGGTGTACGGTGGGTTTGCCACGGCGCACATCAGCCTTGTCCATCACATCGTCGTGAAGAAGGGTGAAATTGTGAAACAGTTCGAGGCCCACTGCTGCCTTCAAAGCCTTACTGGTGTCGCCGCCCATGGCTTCGCAAGCCATCAGCACCAATGCCGGGCGCAAACGCTTGCCGCCCAAGTCCATCGTGTAAGAAATGGGTTCATATAGGCCTTTTGGTGTGGTGGGATATGGAATGGCTGCGATTTCATCGTTAGCCATTTTTCTGTATTCATCGAGATTAAGCATATGTAGTAATATTTTGATTTCTGTTATTTTTTGAGGATTGTATGACTTGAAATTTGAGGTTTCCCCAGCTCCTCTAATTTCTAATTACCTTCTTCTGAAAAAAGTTTTCGTGCCAAGCGTGGTGATTTCTGAATCAGCGTTTCGCGGAAAGTGTTGTCGAAATCTTCGGCAGCAATACTGTCGCCGCCAATCACATATTGGCTGCGGATGGCCTCAGCCTTTAGCAATTCGCTGTGCAGTGCCATCGTGTCAACACTGTCGATGGTCACCAACCGATTCACTGCGTCGACAGCCTGCGCTTGCGCCTTCACGCTGTTGGGCGAATGTTTCTTTCCACAGGCAGCTGTGCAAAGCACCAATGCTGCAAAGATGATGTATATCAACTGTTTCATAATTCTTACGGCTATATTCATTCAATCTACAAAGATACTAAATAATTTCCATATTTTCATTGTTTGGTTTTGTTAGGGAATATCATTAATTTTGTGATTGCAAATTGCATTGCTGTGCATCAGCGCAGAGCCATGCTTTAGGCAAGACATATTTTTTTGAAAGCGTTTCGCTTCAAGTCTGATTCAGAAAATCGCCAATTTTTTCAAATAGTCTAAGGCTTTGAAGCAGTCATGAAACGCCTTCGTGTTTGCTTGTATCCACTCCACAAGCGGGGCGGTCTATATAAGCATCGCGTGGGAGTGGACTGCATAGTTTAGACTGGGCGTTTGGCGATGCCCCTGAATCAACTATCAGTGATACCGTCCCACGCTTTCTTTTTTGAACCATTAACAAGTTTCCCTGGGGACGTGAGAAACACACTAAAAATTGAAAAACAGATGAAATTCTTTACATCAATTCTTGAAACTCTTGGTTATGCGGCAAAATGGTTTGGTATTTATTTGTTAATTTTAGCATTGACGCACCAACTTCAAAATGACCATTATCACAACTCAACTCCTCATGATTTTATCATAGGTGTTGGTTTCTGCGTGGTGATTTTTTTTGTGGGATTTGGACTTAATCGATGGGAACTGCACATAGAGAGGAAACGCACTGGTATCGTGAAGCATTACGATATTACCACGCTAAATGTTGCAGCTTGGTTGTTGATGATTCTTGGGTTCTTCGGAGTTGTGGGTGAAGCCTTTTTGATTAATCAACTAAATGGTAAAAATGGAGATGGAGATTTTTTCGAATTTCTTCTCTCTAGCGTATTCTCAAATGAACTGATGTTTGAGTTCCTACCGTTTGTTGTCCCTTCCCTTCATTTGATTGTTTCTGCCACGGCAAGAGAGCACAAACGCATAGTAGAACAAACTAAAAATAATGAAGAAGGAAAGTGTGTAGAAATACAAGAAACTGTAAGATCAGAAGAAAAAACAAAAACAATTGATGTTGAACTTTAAAAAAGCACAAAACTATGTATTGCAAACATTGTGGTAAACAAATTGATGATGATGCGATTTTTTGCCAATATTGCGGGACAAAACTTGTGGAGAATGCCGAAGGAAGAATTTTAGAAGACACAAAAAGTGACGGTCGCACCACAAAACTTTCGCCTAAAAAGCAAAAAGTAATAATGATTTATGGTGTTTATGTTCTCATTTGGATTTTTGCTATCTTATGCACTGATGGTGATGATAGAGGACAAGTCGCTGTTCTTATGTTTCTTTTCTGTGTTTTAATCCCCGCCATTATTTTTACGATATACAGATTTAGACAATTTTTAAAAAAAGAAAAATTAGCAAGTAAATCTGTAACAAAAGAAGAACCTTTGCTGAAATTCATATCCGAGCATGGAAAGTTGCAATTGAAAATTACTAATAATGCCAACGGCGATGTGATAAAATCTCATTGCATCTGCACAGCAAGCGATGGCACTATGACTCAGCTACACTTTTCGCAACAGTTGGGGCTGCTCTCTCCTGCAGAAATTTCTGCAAATAAAGCTCACCTGTTAGTGGCAGAAACAGAAGATGGGCAATATGAACTTATAAGCGATGGCTCTGAAATTGTAAAAATAGATTCCCCGTCGCTTCAAAATCAAGTTCTTGAGAGTAGTGTGCATCCGAGTGAACCGGCGGATGCTCCAGAACGTCTCGTTTGCAAAAAGAAGAAAATGGGTAAAGTTTGGCTTTGGATTGTAGCGAGTGTTTTAGTTTTTGCTGGTGTTGCTGTGGTAATCAGTGTTTGTATGAACAACGGAAGCTTGTATGAATCAGCAGATTATCTGCCTGAAGTTGAAGTCTCCTATAGGGATGGAGTTTTGAATGTAAATGGTATTACTTACGAAATGATTGAGGTGGAGGGTGGCACCTTCACCATGGGCGCCACCAAGAAGCAAGGAAGCGACGCTGAAAGTGATGAAAAGCTCACCCTCCAAGTGACACTGAGCGATTACTACATCGGCAAGACCGAGGTGACACAAGCGCTGTGGGAAGCCGTGATGGTCAGCAATCCAAGCGTTTTCATAGGTGATAACTTGCCGGTAGAATCTGTTTCTTGGGACGATTGCCAAGAATTTATCCGCAGGTTGAACTCCCTTACCGGAGAGAACTTTCGCTTGCCCAGTGAAGCAGAGTGGGAGTATGCTGCCCATGGCGGAAACAGGAGCCGTGGTTATAAATTCAGCGGCAGCAACAATATCGGCGATGTAGCATGGTATTGGGACAACAGCTGGAGCAAGATCCACCCTGTTGGCACCAAGGCGCCCAACGAATTGGGCATCTACGATATGAGCGGCAACGTGGAGGAATGGTGCAGCGACTGGTATGATGAAGATTACGACAGCAGTGCCT
>JAKSMA010000198.1 GCA_024400895.1 Muribaculaceae bacterium
TATGTTTTCCCCACTTCGGGCGTAATCTCCACGGTGCACATTCCCGCAAACTGGGTGGCGAAAGTGGTCACTTCCTTGCCACTGTTGTCCACGATACGCCCCTTCACATCGCATCCGTAGCCATTCTCGGCAAGGGCTTTCACCCCCACTTTGTTTGGAACATTGGGCACCAGATAGCCACCTTCGGGATAGAATTTCAATTCATATTCATCGCTTGGCCGGGGCAGTCCAAAGAACTTCTTGTAATTATTGTAGCTCACCAGTATGGTGCGTGACTCACAGCCTCTACCCTTCAGCAGAATATCCACTTCGCCTTTCCCCACCACCTTCTTTTTGTGCACCTTGCCATCGTCGAGGCGATAGGTGAGATTGTTGTAGGATTGCGAAACGCCATTCTCTCGGTCTTTCAAATCCACTTTAATCGCCAATTCGCGTTTTCCTTCGCGAGTTTGCCACCTCGGGGTGAAATCAATCTTGTAGCGCGAACTGTGGATGCTTGAAATATCAATGCTTTTCTTAAAGAAATAGGCCTCTCCTGCATTTTGCATAAATAGTGTGTAGGCCACCAAAGTGTAATTTCCTTCTGGCACATCCTGGCCGAGTGGCACATAGCCACTGTATACACTGTCGCGCTCCATCACCTTCACCCTTGCCACTTCGCCACCAAACGGGTCGCGGAGCTCGACATACACATATTTACTCACGCACACAGGCTCATGACTCACAGCATCGACCACAAATGCGCGCATCCAAATGGTGTCGCCTGTGAGATATGCCGACTTGTCGGTGGTGACATGTATCTTTTCTTGTGGGCACACATAGCGCTGGATGGCTAATCGCTGAGCGAAGATGCTATCATAGTCGCTCGCCTTTGCACAAAGGCAAACCACCACCATGAGAAAAGATATCAAAAGTTTTGTTTTCATAACTTTCGATGATTTATAAGGTAAAGGAGCGTGGCGTAAAAAATCAAAAAAGCGCCATGCTAAATTATCTGTGTACGCTATTAGGCAATTATTGATAGCACATCGCCCAACTTTTCGATGATGTCGGGGCGGACGGTATCATCCTCCTTGCCATCCCATCCACGAGCCTTAATCCACAGCGTTTTGCAACCAAGACTTTCGGCGGGGAGAATGTCTTTTGTGAGGCTGTCGCCAATCACCACAATATCTTCAGCAGGCATTTCAAGTGCATCCACGCCGAGGCGGAAGAGCGTTGGATTCGGTTTTCTCACGCCCACCACGGCGCTCTCAATCACGCCCTTGAAATAGCGACGCACATCGAAATCGCGAAGCACGCTATCCACATTGCCATAGAAATTGCTCACCAGCATCATAGGATACTTCGCGCTCAAGGCTTCAAGCACAGGACGAGCCTCTTCAATGCATTCACGAGCCTGATTGTAGCAGTATTGTGCCACTTCTTTCGCCTTTTCAGAAGCCACCGAAGCCTCAACGAGCCCTTGCTCCACAAGATAGCCAAACTCAATGTCCATCTTCTTCACGAGCAAGTCGTGGAAATTGTCGTTAGGCAGAATGTGGCGCACCTTTGCCAATTCGCGCTCAGCCATCACATAGGCTTCGCGAAATTGCTCAAGGCTGACATCCACCCCAGCCTTCTGGTAACCATCCCAGATTACCCAACTCCAGTGCACACCGCGGCTATCAATCGTGCCGCCATAATCAAAAATCACGCCTTTAATCATCATCTTATCATTTGTATCTATTCCTCCCACACAGATCCGCGTGAGGGGGGGGGAGTTAGAGGGTTTTGAGGAGGGACTTGCAACGATGTTCGTGCGAGAGAATCATGTAGGCCATCATCGCGTTGAGCACTACGAGTTCAAAAGCGAAATAGAGCCATGGAATTTGGATAATCACCGATATAAACATGGCTATGATGCGGGTGTTGAACGAAAGCATATTGGTATACTTCATCAACGGAAGCGACTTTGCGCGGAATGCATCGCGGAACTCTTGTGGTATTTCATCTTCACCATAGCGTTCCTTCAGTGCCTTGCGCAAGCGTTGCATGTTGGGAGTCATCACTTCTTGGTTGGCTGTGTAGTTGCGATACACAGTCATAGTGAGTTTTTTCCAGAAGTTTCCGCTCCAAGTGAGGCCAGCATTTTCCTTATCGAGTGCTTCGGTGCTGTCGAGTTCGCTACCGTCCTTGCCCTTCAAGAAATAGAGGTGGAACTGGCGATAATAGTCGGCCATTGCTGCTTGCTTAGTGTGGCACACACCAGCGCTCACAGCTATCAGCCAAATGAGCCATTTATGGTCGTAGAAGAAGTGTCCGCCTGGCCACATGTCGCCAAAATCAATTTCGCGGAAAATAATTGCCAAATAGATGGCTACAAACCAGAAGTCGCCGCTCAAGCCATCGAGAATACGGCCGATGCGGGAATACTGCTTGGTGAGGCGCGCCAACTGACCATCAGCGCTATCGTAGGTGTTGGCCCAAATGATGAGGAAGATTCCCAAATAGTTGAGCCAAAGATTATTCGCTTCGCCGAAATAAAGCAGAATACCGCCGCCCACACCCAAAAAGATGGAAGCGATGGTCACCACATTAGGCGTAACGCCCAGTTTGGCAAACAGCCATGCCCAAGCGAATCCCAACGGACGATAGAAAAACAGGTCGATATGTTCTTCTGTGTCCATCGACTTCAGCGATTGATTATATAAAGTCTTAATCTCCTTAAAATTCATTGTCTATCAATTTTTATTTTTCCTGAGCCGATTTCACAATCGACAATACTCGTTTTGCTATATATGGCGCAGCCTCGTTGCGACAAGGTGCGAAGCTTGGCCAGTCGTTAAAGTCGATGATACGAATCTGACCATCGGGAGCCACGATGCAGTCGCCACCATAGATTTCCACATCAAGTTCGGTGGCAGCCTGTTGGCAAATGTTCTTGAAATTCTTTTCGTCGAACTTGATGCCTTGGCTCTTGCCATTCACTTCTTCCCAGCCATATTTGCTGTGACCAGCATCGAATGGATAGAACCAGAAGAAGAAAGGGGTGCCATTCACACCATAGAACTTCACGAGATCGCCTTCAAGGTGGACATTGATGACAGCACGCTTGATGCCACGGAGGAAATATTCCTGAAGCACTTCCTGCGCCTCTTCCGGGTGGCGTACGAACGACACATCTTCCTTATGCATCGCATGGAAATCGCCACGCTTAATCCAGCAACTCTGGAATCCACTCTTTTTGAGCATGGGCTTGATAGCCTCGTCGGTGTTGACAATCAAACTCTCGGGATAAGGGATGCCGTTGCCCAACAAAATGCGGGTCATTCGCTCACGGGTGCAGTTTTCAATGCCGAACCCCGAGTTGATAACGATTTTACCTGCATCTTGAGCCTTTTGCAAGTTTGCAATCGACTTTTGCTCACGGCACATGTTGAGAATCACGTCCTCTTCCACGCCACCATTGTTGAATTGCTCTTCACTATAGATGTTCACCAGACATCCACGCTTGCGAAGATGCTCGGCGGCAGCGTTGAGAATGGCAGCGTCGTTGCCAATATGATTGGGAGAGTATGCGCCGGCGCGCATAATTGCTGCTATTTTAATTTCAGCCATAATCGCTTATTTTTAATTGCTATTTATCTTACTCAGTAATGAATTTCTGTGCCACCTCAATGTCGCTTGCGTGGTCCACATCAATTATCTTGTCGATACTGTAGGCCTGAAGGTTGAATCCTTCGTCGACAAGCGCACGTTGGAAATTGCGCATACGCGAAATGCCTTGCTCTATGCACTTGTCGAGCACAGGGAAGGCCTTGTCGGTGATGGCATAAATGCCACCTGAGACATATTTTGCGCCATCGTAGGCTGCATCGCGGAAAGCCTTGATGCGCATAGTTGGCTGATCCACTTCCACATACAGCGGCTTTTCGTCTTCGACAAACGGAGTCACCGCCCACATGCCGTCGTGCTCTGTATCGGCTTCAAAAGCGTCGATATAGCGAGCGAAATCCTGCTCGCGGAAGATGGTGTCGACTGTGGTAAGGCAGAATTTCCCCTTTTGCATCACCTTGCTCAATTCCCAAAAACTGTGCATCGAACTTGGAGTGGTCTTCACCACCACATTCAGTGGAACGGGCAGGCGCAAAGTGCTCAAAAACTCACGCACCTCGGTCATGTGCTCATTCACGATGATGCTGATACTTTCGGCTTTGCATCGCAAGAATATATTAATCAGGCGCTGCACCATTGGCTCGCCATTGAGTTCTACGAGTGGTTTTGGCTTTGCCACGCCTTCTTGAGCCAGGCGTGAGCCTTCACCAGCGGCCCTAATTCCGTACCTCA
>JAKSMA010000199.1 GCA_024400895.1 Muribaculaceae bacterium
GCAATAAGGTGATTTTTAATGGCTTTCAGCCAATCCTCTCGCACATTGCAAAAAAACATGTATCCCCGTGGATTCTGCTCGAAATCACGGGGATACACACAAGTATGATAGAATCTTTTTTGTCGGAAACGGGAGGATTAGAACATTACAGAGAATGATGCACCGAACGGGGAGGAGTTCATCTGCTTGGAAGCGTAACCTCTTTGCACCGTTTTTAAGTGGTCAATGAATTCAGGATCAACCACAGCAAGAAATGATGATTCAAATCGGCTGATAGCTTCCTGTGAGAATACGCGAGATTCGTAGGTGTATTTGGTCTTTGAAGAATCGAAGTCGGCAAACACTTTCCATGCGAAGTTGTTCTTGTAGCGCCAAGTGAGGTTCACGCCGAGCACATAGTTGAACGAAGTGCTGCCCGACACTTTCAAGAGGTCGTAGGGCTCTGTTGGGTTTTCAAGCACCACGTTGTACATGCGGTGAACGCCTGGCTGTATGATTTCGTTGGAGCGGAATTGGTTGCCCTCAGCATCTTCAAACCAATAAAGAGGAAATACATTGCCATGGGTGTCGACGATAGAATGTTCTTTGTCGGCCAACGGATTACCGTTGCGTGCAGTGTAGTGGATACCATCAGCAAAACGCACACCACAAAGCGCCTTTGCACCAACAGAGAATCGCTTACTTAGTGGCAAGTTGCCGTAAACGCCGAAGTTAAACGAAGCACAGGTGAAGTTGTTGTCGTCAATATTGAATCCGTATATGCCAGGAAGTGGGCGACCTTCTAAATCAGTGAATTCATTAATCTCTTCATCAAATCTCAAGATATTATAGAAATCTTCGTCAGAGAAAGCGCCACTCTTTGTTGGGGTGCTGGTCACGCGAGCCTGACCACCCACACCGATAAACATGTAGAGGAAGTAAGCACCTTCCACACCAAACACGGTGCTCGTACCGAGAGAAATACGGTCATGGTTGCCATCGGGGAATACGAAATCGATGTCTTTTGGATGAGCGGCAATACCCATTTGAATGTCGAAGAATGATGGTTTTTCCGATGGCTTGTCTTCAAACTCAAAGTTCTTCACGCCTTTTTCCTTGAAGACGAGGTCGGCTATGAAATAGCCCAATTCTGTCGACATGATACCGATACCGGCACCAGCCATCACGTCGGAAATCCAGTGGCGGTTGTTAAGCACGCGCATCACACCAGTAGCGGTAGCCAAAGCGTAGCCACCGATAGAGAACCAGGGCGAGCGGGTGAGGCCATATTCCTTGTGGAGGATGGTGGCAGCCACGAATGCGGTAGCAGTGTGGCCTGAAGGGAAAGAGTTGCGCGTAGAGTTGTCGGGGCGCATTTCCTTCACAGAATATTTTGTGGCATTCACAGCCAGAGCCATGATGGCATTGGCGGCAAAGGCTGAAGCACCCAGACGAAGCCAACTTGAGCGGCCTTCATAGCCAGCGAGCTTAAGCGCAGGAATCAGTGCATAAGGCACGAATTGGGTGTAGTTGTCGATTTTTGTCTTGAAGTTTTTCTCAAAACTGAAACGCGCCGAGCGGAACGCCGTCTTTTTGTCTTTGATAATAAACGAAGAGAGAAACAGCGGAATTCCGGCATACGTGATGTCGCGCTTCCAGTTGTAGTAAGGATTCGCGTGAGTGTTCACGGGGGTGTCGGTGCCGAAGTCAAGTTCGGGGATTGGCAACAGGCTGTTGGCAGCCGAACGTGCGGCATACAAATCCATCACATTCACATTCTCTGCAGCAACTGGCGCTGCTTCTGGCTCAGCAATAGCCTCAGGAGCCTCTGCCACCTCAGCCGCAACTTCATCAATCACTTCCACGCAAGCCGAATCGGCAGGCACTTCTGCTGGCTCTGGAGTGGTCTCGGCAAAAGCAGGGATTGCCATCATCACAGCCGCTGCCAGCGAGAGCAATTTCGAGTAGTTTTCTTTCTTCATATCTATGTTTTTTTGTTAATATTTCTTCAACAAGTGCAAACAAAGTTACAAATTTAATTCCATCCACATATCCCCTCCTTTCAATTTTTTTACAAACAGAGTGAATTCGTGGATAAATTCTTGGCATACGAGGGGTGAAAATTGCTTTTTTGTTGAATGACGGCAAATGATTTCGCTGCGAATTGCTATATTTGCACTATGCGACAACTCAAAATTCGGATTTCTCATGCAAAATACCAACAATAGCCACCGACAGGAATGGCTCATCTACGCCGTGGTGTGGATGTTGCTATTTCTTTTCCCGCTGTTGAGCGTGGCGGTGCACAGCGCTTTCGACAACAACGCCCCCGTGCGATGGGGCGCCATCATGCGCTTGTGGACCACCGTGGGCGGACTGTTTGTTGTGTTTCTTTTTCACAACTTCTTCCTCGCCCCCATCTGGCTCAAAAAGCACCAAACCTTGAAATATTTCTGCTTCACTGCCGTCTTAGCCATTGCGTTTTTGGGAATCCAGGTGGTCCTAAACGAGAATTGGCCCATGAAGCCAATGGTAAGACCCGCAGCCGACGGAGCTATTGAGCAAAATTCCCTCCCAGAAAATCCAGACAGGATTTCGGATGCGCCAAAGCGCAAACACCCTCCTCTCGACCTGTTTCTCTGCATCTGGGGCGGATTCTTCCTCTTTGCCATCGGCAGCAACATCACCACAAAACTCTACCTGAAAAACCAAGACAGTAAAAATCGGCTCAAGGAACTGGAAAAGGAAAACCTCACACAGCAGCTCGAATCGCTGCGCTACCAAGTGAATCCCCATTTCCTGATGAACACGCTCAACAACATACACGCCCTGGTCGACATCGCGCCTGAGCAAGCCAAGTCGTCGATTCTGGAGTTGTCGAGAATGATGCGTTACGTGCTCCACGAAGGCGCCAACATGCGCATTCCACTGAAGCGCGAAGTGAAATTCCTGCAAAACTACATCGCCCTGATGCGCCTCCGCTACGATGAGAATGTGAACATCACCACCGATTTTGAAGACATATCAAGCAATATTGTGATTGCCCCGCTGCTGCTCATCCCCTTTGTGGAAAACGCCTTCAAGCACGGCGTATCGTATCAGCACCCCTCGTATATCAACGTGAAGCTCTTCACCGACAACGAGCATGTGACCATGCTGTGCGCCAACAGCAAGTCAAAAACATCCAACACGCTACAAGAGCCAAGCGGCGTGGGCCTTGAGAATGTGAATCGCCGACTCAGCCTCATCTACGGAGAAAACTACACGCTACAAATCAACGAAGGCGACACCGACTTCAACATCACCCTCACATTGCCTCTCGAAACTGAAAACAATAAAATAGAACTGTCATGATAAAATGTATTGCTATCGACGATGAGCCCCTGGCTTTGAAACAAATCGCCTCCTACATCAGCAAGGTGCCATACCTCGAACTCGTGGCATCGTGCAAAAGTGCCGACGAAGCCGAAAAGGTGCTGAAAACCAACAGCATCGACGCCATGTTTGTAGACATCAACATGCCCGACATGAACGGACTCGACTTTGTGAAAAGCCTTGGACAAGCACCTATCGTTGTCTTCACCACTGCCTACAGCGAATATGCCGTGGATGGCTACAAAGTGAACGCAGTCGACTACCTGATGAAACCATTCGGACCAGAAGAACTGAAAGAAGCTGCCGACAAGGTGAAGAAGCAATTCGACCTCAGGAGTGCAGCCATTTCCAACATCGACGACGATTGCGTATTCATCAAGACCGAGCACAAAATCGTGAGAGTGAACATCGGCGACATCACCTATGTGGAAGCTATGAGCGAATATCTGCGCATCCACATCGAAAATCAACAGAAATCCATCGTTGTGCTCCTAAGCATGAAGAAGATGGAAGAGCGCTTACCCGCGTCGCGATTTATGCGCATTCACCGAAGCCACATCATCAACCTGAAGAAAATCAAGGAAGCCACCAAAAGTTTCGTCACACTCAACGACGGTGTTGAGCTCCCCATCGGCGACCTCTACAAAGAAAACTTCATGGCATACATCAACTCCAAATTCATGTCGAAATAGCCCCTCGTTTTAATACTTGAACAGGAGTTAAGAAGTTAAGACGATACCGATAGGTGTTCTTGTTGGGATGGGGGAGCTTAATCTTATCCATGCCCAAATGCACATTTTGGTTTTTTGTGCGTAGATAGCGAAGTTTTTTGTCTTGCGAGATTTGCTCATACGAGAAACCGAAGTAAACCAATAACAGTTATAACGTAAAACCTGAGTCAACTTATTATAGAGATAAGGTCAAATCAAGTCAACCTAAATTAG
>JAKSMA010000002.1 GCA_024400895.1 Muribaculaceae bacterium
AAATAAATATTAAATTGCCAAATTTATTTGGTTTTCAACATAGAAGAACCGTCCCGAATTACTAAAAATGGCGGGTGGCGATGTAGCGGGGGACGGCGTTGGTGGTGTTGGCTTCGATTACCTCGTGGGCTGCGGCCTTTACTTCGGGGAAGGCGTTGGCAACGGCAACACTGTGGGTGGCCACTTGCATCATGGGTATGTCGTTGCGGTTGTCGCCGAATACGATTACTTCCTTGGCACCAGTGTGCTGTTGCATGGCTTTTACGGCTTCGGCTTTGCTTACGCCGGGCGCGTAGATTTCGAGTAGGCCAGAGGTGGGGTCGAAGATGTCGCGGTAGAATACTGCAGAGCAGGGGATGGTGGCTTTCACCTCTTCGTAGATGGGGCGAAGGCGCACGTAGTCTTGCATGGAGAAGATGAGCATGGCCTCGTCGGGGCTGTGCTTATAGTCGGGGTCATCCATAATGAATTTCTTCAGCTCCAATCCCTGACGCTCTTCCACGAATTTCTCTTCTTGTGGCGAGAGTGTACCATAGTGGTGGGTGTGGATGAGGTGGCCGTGGCGGCGGTAGATGAGAGGATGGAGACCGTGGCGCTCATACACGGCACAGATGGCTTCGACGGTGGCTTGCGGAATTACGTTGACGTGGCTGTAGTCGCCGCGTTGGCTGTCCCAAGTGGCGGCTCCGTTGAGCACGATGAATGGGAGGCGGGTGTGGAGGCGGCTAAGCATCGGCACCACGGTGGCAGGAGTGCGCGCAGTGGCCACGGTGAACTGGAGTCCCTGGTCGAGTAGTGGATTGAGGACGCTGACGGTTTCGTCGGTGATGCAGGAGTTGGCATCGAGGAGTGTGCCGTCGAGGTCGGTGATGTAGAGGGTGTCGCTGTTGGCCATATCGTGAGAGGATTAGTCGAAGAGTGAGAGTTGCTTGTGTTCGAGGTTGAAACTTTTGCGGTGGTATGGCGTGATGCCAAACTGCTCAATGGCGGCATAGTGCTCCTTGGTGGGGTATCCCATGTTGTGGTCCCATCCGTATTGAGGAAATTCTTCAGCGATTTTTCGCATATATTCGTCGCGATGGGTTTTTGCGAGAATCGATGCTGCTGCAATGCTCATCATTTTTCCGTCGCCCTTCACGATGGTCTGGTAGGGCGTTTCGCCATAGGGCTTGAACTTGTTGCCATCAACGAGGATGAACTCAGGGCGCACTTGCAATTGGTCGAGAGCGCGGTGCATAGCCAGAATGGAAGCATTGAGGATGTTGATGCGGTCGATTTCCTCGGGCCACACATGTGCCACAGCCCATGCGAGCGCCTGCTCCTCGATGACGGGTCGCAGGAGATTGCGTCGGCGTTCGGTGAGTTGCTTACTGTCGTTGATGATTTCGTTGTGGAAATCGGGTGGCAAAATCACGGCTGCAGCAGTGACCGGTCCAACGAGCGGGCCACGCCCGGCCTCGTCGCATCCAGCCTCTATTCTGCCCTCCACTAAAAAGCGTTGTAATTCCATAAATTGATAATATCTAACATAATAAACGCAATATTTGTGGCATTATTGCGTGGATAGTAGATATGGGGCATTAATTGCTGTGTTTCAGTAGCGAAAGGTGGAAAACAGTGCTTTTATTGATAGAAAATGTCTATTGTTGTTAAAATGTTGCATAAATAATTTGTTATATATATTTTTTTTCAGTAAGTTTGCATCAGTTAGCGTTTTATTGAAAATGAAAACTTGATGAAAAACCCTATATATAAAGAGAGAAAACAACTATTATATTAACTCATTAAAACAAAAAACTAATGAAAAAATCTATCTTATTTCTTTCTGCAGCAATGCTTTCGCTGTCATCATTTGCGCAAGTAGCAGAAGATGGTGCTGAGTACAACCAGTACGGTCAAAAAGTTGAGGTTATTCCTGCTCAAGCAAAGTTCCAGGATGGTATCCTCGCATTTGAAAACAAAGACAAAGGCTTCAAGCTGTGGTTTGACACCCGCGTTCAAGCTGACGCAGGTTTCTTCTTCGGTGGTCCAGACTTCACCAAGGAAGAAAAAATTGACGGTAAGCTTAATCCTGACCACATTGGTAATGGTGCAACTCTTCGCCGCACCCGTTTCGCTGTAAAGGCTCAACTCGGCAAGAACTGGTATGGTGAAATCGACGCCGACTTCTCAAGAGGTACATTCGAACTCAAAGACGCAATCATCGCCTTCACCGGTATTGATGGTTTGGAAATCAAGGCTGGTAACTTCAAGGAAAACTTCTCAATGAACCGTAACAGTACTTCACGTTACTTGTTGTTCATGGAACGCCCAATGGCCACTTACTTGGCTCCATCTCGTCACCTCGGTATCAACGCCACTTATTCAAGCCCTTATGTATGGGGTGCTTTTGGTGTGTTTGGTCCAGAAGTAGAGGGTGCTGATATTCAAACACTCTCAGAAGATGCAAACAAGGCTGGTCAGAACGAAGGTCTTTCTTACACCGGTAAGCTCGTTCTTCGTCCATTCGGTGGCAAGGGTGACTTTATGCTTCACGCAGGTGCTGCATTCACCTACCGCGCTCCTAAGACTTCTGCAGAAGAAGGTTGGCGTGCCGTTCGTTACAGCACTCGTAACTCTACAAGTATCAACCGCAAGAAATATGTTGATACCGACGTAATTTCTGGTGTAGACCACGAAATCGGTTGGACTGCTGAACTTGCTGGTCTTTACAAGGGTCTCCGTTTCGAAGGTGCTTACATCGCTCGTGGCGCTTATCTCGATCGCAGCGTGAACGACAAGGACGCTCAATGGTTCGACGGTTGGTATGCTGAAGCATCTTACTTGCTCTTCGGCGGTAAGCAAAACTACGACGCAGGTGGCGCTAAGTTCACCCGCATCGATCCAGGTAAAAAGTGGGGTGACCTCGAACTCGCAGTTCGTTATCAAGAAATCGACCTCAACTCAAAGGACTACTACGGTGGTGCTTCTGGTATGTGGCAATTTGGTTTGAACTACTATCCTTGCCGCAACGTGAAACTCGTTGTTAACTATGGTATCGTAAACAACGACCGTTATGCAAACGGTAAGGGCAAGCTCAATGTTGGTTACGACGCAGATGGCAAGCCAACCAAGGACTACACAAAGGTTGTTGACGCTAAGGGTAAGGCTGGTGTAGATTACCAACAACTCACTTTCCGTGCTCAAGTTGCTTTCTAATATAAGAGAATCGAGAAATTCAAATTAAATAATCATACAGACAATATATTATGAAAAAGATATTTTCAATCGCGCTTCTCGCATGCGCGCTCGTATTCAGCTCATGTGTAAAGGATGAAGTGTATCCTTTCCCAACAGTATCGGGTGTAACCACCAATGATGGTTACCTCAAAGGTCAGGAAATCGTGGTTACTGCTAAGGTTTCTGCCCTCATCGACGTGGAAAGCGTAACGCTCAACTATGCAACCGATGGCAAGAACTTCAAGCAAGTGCCTATGAAGTTGAACGGCAAGAACTACGAAGGTGCAATCCCTGCTCAACCAAACGACACTGAAGTTACTTACTTTGTGTCTGCTCGCACTTCTGCTGGTAAGGAATCTGCTTCAAAGCCTGCTACTTTCAAGGCTGGTAAGGAAAAAGTTAGCTTCAAGGGTCTCGTGCTTAACGAACTCAATGGTAGCGACAAGTTTATCGAAATTTACAATGGTAGCGATAAAGACCTCGACCTCACAGGTGTGAAGATGTACAAGGACGCTGTAGGTGAAGTGTTTGATGGTGAAACTTGGGTTGGTAGCATGACTATCAAGAAGGGTGAATACTTGGTTCTCTGGACTACAGGTACTCCTGACATTGATCCTGCTTACATCTTCAACAGTGGTCTTTCTGGCAAGAAGGCTGTTCGTATCACTTTGCTTGACCCAGATGGTGGTGTGATCGACGACTTCAACACTTCTAACTCTGTTGACTTCAAGGGTTCAATGGGCCGCAACGCTGATGGCAAGTGGTACTATCAAGACACCAAGACTCCAGGTGCAAAGAACGTGGACGGTGTTGACCTTCTCCCAATGAAGTAAACATAAACTAATAATGTAATGGCCACTGGGAAATGTGGTCATTACATTATATAATAAATTCACTTACTAATAATAAAATAAAAAAAAACAATGGCAAAAGAAGAAATGAAAATTGGTGAAATTTCAAAGCCACGCTTTGAATTCCGTAGTTTTGGTCAATGCTTCTGCGAAGCACACAAGCGCATGGCACGCCTTTCTGTTCCTGTTCCTGAAAAGGTTTGGGAACGCGAAAGCGATGAAATTTACATCATTTCAAACACCAACGATATCAACAACACCAAGATTCGCAACGGTAAGATGGACATCAAGACTTATGTTCAAACCGTTGACGGTCTCGAACAATGGAACCCATTGATGAAGGGCGAATTCCCAATCAGCCGCGAAGTGCTTGAAAAGGAAGTGTTCCCTGCATTTATGGTTGATATGCCAGCCCTCGACAAGGACGAATACACCTACGATGAATTCATCGCAATGGTAAAGGCTAATCCAAACCTGGCAGCAGTGCGCGTTCACAAGCAACGCTTCGGCTACATGGTGAACGACACCATCTGCGAAGTGGGCAATGTGCTCATCAACGGTGCAAAGGTTGTGACCATCAACTCTGAATCTACCGAAATCGAAGACATCAAGAAGACTATCGCTGACCTCGGCCTCGAAGGTGTGGAAAATATCAACTACCTCCAAGCTATCAAGCGTGTGATTGGTATGAGCGACAAGGCTCTTGCTAACGAATAATTGGATTTTTAGAAGTTAGAAATTAGACTTTTAGATAAATAAAAAACAATGGCACAAGAAATTGAAAGAAAATTCCTCGTTAAGGGTGACTTCAAGGCTGAAGCATTCAAGGAAACTCGTATCACTCAAGGTTATCTCTGTTCAGTACCAGAACGTACCGTACGCGTACGCGTGAAAGGCGACAAGGGCTTCATCACCGTGAAGGGTATTGGCAACGCTAGTGGCGCATCTCGTTTCGAATGGGAAAAGGAAATCCCAGTGGATGAAGTACGCTCTTTGCTCGAATTGGCAGAACCTGGCGTAATCGACAAGACTCGCTACTTGGTGAAGGCTGGTGAACACACCTTCGAAGTGGACGAATTCTATGGCGACAACGACGGCCTCACTGTGGCTGAAGTTGAACTCAGCGACGAAAATGAAGCATTCGACAAGCCAGAATGGCTCGGAGAAGAAGTGACAGGTGACCCTAAATACTTCAACTCAATGCTCATGAAGAACCCTTACAAGAACTGGAAGTAATTTTTTTTCGGTGAACTAAAAAAACATCAATCCACCCCAATAAAAAAGCAACAATGGAAGAAACTAAGAAAACGGAAGCGGTTTTTGATCCGCTGGATATGAAAAATTACCGTGTAGAAAAACTGCCCAAGATGCCGAAGTCGAAGTTTGAAACTTGGCTGGCTCGGCTGGGTGGCCCGATAGCCATTCTTGCATTTGTGCTGATATATTGGGTGAGTTCAATAGGCTTTATCGACGGTATCGATACCGCCAATCTCGCAGAATCAGCTCAGAAGAGGCTTTCCGAACTTGGTTCGGAAGGCTTCCTCCGGGCAAATTATGCAATGCTCGCCATTTTTGTAGCAGGCATTATCCTGTGGCTGACCGAAGCATTGCCAAATTACCTCACATCACTCCTCATCATCTTGGCAACCGTGGTGTTTGGCGTGACTACTCAAAAGGTTGCCCTCAACCAGTTGGGTCATCCTGTGATGTGGCTCAACATCCTCTCTTTTGTGCTGGCAAGTATGCTGGTGAAGACCCAGTTTGCCAAGCGTATGGCGCTCGCTTTTGTTATCCGTTTCGGGAAATCGGCCAAGGGTGTGCTATGGAGTTTCCTGCTCATCAACCTCATTCTTTCGGCATTCATCAGCGCCACTACGGTGAAAGCCACCATTCTGCTCCCCATCTTCATGGTGGTATGTGCCATTTATGGTGCTTCCGACGGCAATCGCAACAACTTTGGGCGTAATCTCGTGATTCAGAATCTGTTTCAGGTAAATATCGGCGCCACATCGTTTTTGACAGGAGCTGGTGCCAACCTGCTTGCCATATCGCTCATACTTGGCTTCTTCAACGGTCTGGAATTCGGCTATGCCGATTGGCTGATGGCCATTACCCCAATGAGTGTCATTATCCTTCTTGTGGGCCTTTTTGCCGGCACCTATCTCTTCTTCCCCGTGAAAAAGGAAGAACAGGTGCCTCAAATCTCTGGTGGTCTCGACCGATTGCGCGACGAGCTCAACGCAATGGGCAAAATGAGCATGGAAGAATGGAAATCGGTAGGCATCTTCTGCCTTGTGCTGTTTCTGTGGGTGACCAAAGGCACATTCCACGAAATCGACGAAACCATGGTAGCGCTCATAGGCGCCATTTTGGCACTGTTGCCAGGCATCGGCGTGGTGCACTGGAACGATGTGGACATCCCATGGCACTTGATGCTCTTCTCGGCAGGTGCGTATACGCTCGGCAGCGGTTTGAATGCCACCGACCTTCCCAGCACCATGGTGAACGCTGCGTTCAACTCATTTGGCATAGGCACCGACACACCGTTCTGGATGCTTTACGTGATATTCACCGGCATTATGATGTTTTCCGCCATCGTGTTTGAGTCGAAAACCATTCGCGCAATGGTGTTTATCCCCATTGCCCTTGGTGTGGAAAAGCGCTTCAATCTGCCCCCGATGTCGCTGTCGCTGCCGATGACAGCGCTCATCAATCATGTGTATGTGCTTCCATTCAATAGCAAGCCAGCTGCTTTGCTCTACAACACCAACCACTACAGCATGACCGACGCCTTCAAATACGGAATGTTCATGATGGTGTTCTCTTGGTTGCTACTGCTCGTTTGGGGAGGCACGGTTTATGCTTGGCAGGGTATTACACCAGGATTTTAGAATTATAAGTAAATAGTATATTTAAGTAAGTGGGGTAGAGTAGTGGGGGGAATTCTCCCTTACTCTTTCCCTCTTCATTCACTACAGAGAAAGATGATAGATGTTAATACGAAAATACACGACAAATTCTCCATTGAGTTCAAGACGAGCTTTGTGGCGAGGCGTAAGGTGAAGGAAAACGACTTCTCCGCCTATATGTGGTTTTTCGTGCCCTATAGCCTCGACATCAATCATGAAACATATCCGAAGTCGCGTTTCTATCAAGATATCAAATCGTATGTGCGAGTGAAGACCCCCCAGTTTCTGCTACAGGATATTGTGGGTGGCAACGCCATTCCTTACGACAACCTGAAGAACGCCTTCCAAAACTTGGCGTCCACTCCCACACGCACTACCACCAAGGAATATGAATACCAGGTGAAGATGTTTGCCGCCATCACCCACAGTGCGGCCCGCGACGCCTGCCACAATCTGATGTCGAAGCACATTATGGTGGAAGACGTGCCATCGCTCGCACTGCAGTATCTGCAAGCGTATGGCGAGGTGCTGGCCACTTATCGGTCGCTACGCACATTGGTGAGCCAACCCACTATCAGCGACGATATCCGCAGTTATTTCCGCTATGGCGACGAGTTTATGAGCAATATGTTCAAGCTCTACACCACCCGCATTCTCGACTTTATGCTCAAGCATAAAGAGCACAGCGGCTTGTTTGCCGAATCGGTGGAAATGCTGCGAAGCGAAATTCGGAAAGAGAGCGAATACCGCGAAAAGGTGGGCTACGTGAATCTCAAAGAGAATGATGCAGAGGGGAATCGCAATATGGTGTTTCGCAGCGGTGTGCTGAAGAAATATGTGGATAGCGACCTTTATCTCACCGTGCCAAAAAGAAAAGACGGCAAACTGGTGGAACAGCTCTATCTGGGCATTGCCGCCGGGCTGGCGATGATGTTTGCCACGGTGGTGAGTTTCACCTTCCAGCAGAAATTCGGAAATTTCACACTTCCGTTTTTCATTGTGCTGGTGATTAGTTATATGATAAAGGACCGCATCAAAGAGCTTTCGCGCTATTATTTTGCCCATCGCATCGGTAGCAAATATTTCGACAATAAAGCCGAAATCCTCTTGAAGGAGGAGAAAATTGGCACCATCAAGGAGGGTATGGACTTTATCAAAATGAGCAAAGTGCCCGAAGATGTGAAGCGTGTGCGCTACAGCAAGCGATTGATGGAGGTGGAAAACAGAGTGACCGATGAAAAGGTGATGCTTTACCGTATGGCACTGCACATCAACAGGGAGAAACTCAACGACCTCACGCCCTACGAAACCACGGGTATCAACGATATCATTCGCTTGAATGTGAATAGTTTCCTTCAAAAGATGGATAATCCGAAGGTGAACATGCTCAATATGAACGAGGATGGGTCGGTGGCATCGATTCCGTGCGATAAGATATATTACCTCAACATCGTGCTGCAACTCAGTTATGAAGACGAGCTCACGCTACGCCGATTCCGCGTGGCGCTCACCCGTGCCGGCATTGAATTCATCCAAGAAGTGAAATAATCCCAGAAAGTTCATTAGTGGCAATGTCATATTCATACCCTGATGTACTTTATAGGAAAAATAGAAGAGATAGGGAAATAGAAGTTCTCATACCATTTTAGTTAGTATCAATAATCGCCTGTAGCTTTGTGTTAAGCCACAGGCGATTACTGATTTATAATGATTGTGCTTTTCCTCCCGCGAGCCGGATTAGTGGCAGTGCGAAGGCTTGTTTACACGCTTGCCGGCGATGATGGCGTCGGCAGGGCATACGAGCATACAGAGGTGACAACCCACACAGTTGCGTCCGATGAGGTGTGGGCGGCGTTCTTCGGCATCGAATCTGATGGCTTGGTGTCCGCCGTCGAAGCATGAGATGTAGCAGCGTCCGCAACCGATGCACTTGTCGTGCTTGAACACGGGAAGCACGAATGTGGCACGGTCCATCTGGTCGGTGCTCACGAATTGGCTGAGAGCCTTACCGCGTACATCTTCGAGTGTGGCATAACCTTTTCGCTTCATCCATTCCTGGATACCGAGTTTGATATCGTCGATCACGCGATAGCCGTACTGCATCACAGATGTGCAGATTTGTACATTGCTGCATCCCAGCACGATGTATTGAACAGCGTCGCGCCACGATTCCACACCGCCAATGCCGCTCATCGGCATGTCGGCAAGTTCGGGGTCTTTCATCATATCGAGGATGAAGCGCTGTGCAATAGGCTTCACAGCCTTGCCGCTATACCCTGAGACAGTAGCCTTTCCTGCGACCTCAGAACGTCTTTTCATCGTGATGCTCTTGATGGTATTTATTGCAGCACCAGCCTCGGCACCACCTTCCTTGGCAGCGATGGCGGGCTCTTCGATGTGGGTGATGTTAGGAGTCATCTTGGCGATGACAGGAATGGTGACGGCCTGCTTCACCACTTGTGAATAATGTTGCACCAAGTCGGGATTTTGGCCCACGTCGCTGCCACGTCCTTTTGCTGCCATGTGAGGGCATGAGAAATTACATTCAATCATGTCGGCCCCGGCTGCTTGAGCCATTTGTGCGAGTTTCGCCCATTCTTCGTCGTTGCTACCCATGATAGAAGCCACCATCACCTTGGTGGGGAATTCCTTTTTAAGGCGTGAAATGATGGCAAAGTCTTCTTCGGGAGTGTTGACAGAAAGTTGTTCCATGTTGCGGAATCCCACAAATGGTGTGCCTTCCTTACCTACCTGGTCGAAGCGAGGCGACACTTCTGTGATGTCGCTGAAAGTGATTGTTTTGTACACAGCGCCACCCCAACCCATGCTGAGGGCTTTTGCAATCATCTCGTAACTGCTGGCAATCACCGAAGAGCCTAAGAAAAAAGGGTTTTCGCATTTGATGCCGCAAAAATCGATAGCGAGCGAAGGCTGTGATTCGATGTGGGTTTCTTCGGGCTTCACTTGTTGGGCCATTTGCTGGATGCGGATGGGGAAATCGGGGTGTATGCACGCCTTTTGGCAAGGTGCATCGCAATCGGCACAGGTGTCGCTATTAAAAAATAGGCCAGTGCAGTGGTCGTTTTCGAAACGTATGGAGCGTATGCCGCGAGCAGGGTCGGTGCCTTGTTTCTTGCACGCTGCTGTGCAAGGAGCTTCGTGGCACAGCAAGCATCTATTGGATTCTGAATGGATATTCATGATTGTAGTCTTTTTAAAAATTTAGTTATTGATGGCGCAAAGGTATGTTTTATTTTTTTATTACGAAACAGTGAAAGCCGCAGATGCAATAATTGGACAATATTGGATTGTGCGGGATGGTGGTAATTGGAATTTAGGATTATTCTGTATAATTTTGTGAGAGATTATTGAGACAGAAGGCTTTTTTTGAAGGCCTACTAATATAGAGAAACTATAAAAACTAGTGAAATCTATAAAATCTATCTTCTAATTTCTATCTTCTAATTTCTATCTTCTAATTTCTAATTTCTAATTTCTAATTTCTAATTTCTAACATCTAATTTCTAACATCTAACTAATGCTTTGATGATGAATTTTTTCCGCATACTGTTTTTGTTGTTTGCATTGGCGCTGCATGCTGCGACGGCCCATGCCACTGTGGCGGTGCCTGCCTATTATAGCGACAATATGGTGGTGCAGCAATCGGCTGTAATCACTATAAAGGGCACTTCTTCCCGCGGTGGAAAAGTGTTCGTGGGGGCGAGTTGGAGCAAAAAGAAATATACTGGCACTGCCGATAAGCAAGGGTGTTTCGCCATAGAGTTGCCCACTCCTAAGGCTTCGCTGAAGGCTCACACTATCACCATTAGCGATGGCGATGTGCTCACGCTGCGAAATGTGCTCGTGGGCGAGGTGTGGCTGTGCGCTGGCCAGTCGAACATGGAGATGCCTGTGGGCGGATGGGGAAAAGTGGACAACTTTGAAGCAGAGATTCGTGATGCCCAATATCCCCAAATACGCTTGCTGCAAGTGAAGAAAGGCATTGCTTACAAGCCTATGGATTGGCCGGAGGTGAATGGCGGTGGCTGGCAAGTGTGCTCGCCACTGTCGGTTGAGAATTTCTCTGCCACAGCCTATTTCTTCGCGCGCCAGTTGTGGAATAAATCGGGCGTGGCAGTGGGTGTGATTGATTCTTCGTATGGCGGAAGTCCGATTGAGGCGTGGACCAGCCTTGGGGCGCTGAAGCATGCTCCGGGATGCGAAGCAGATGCTGCAGAACTTGAGGCGATAGCAGGCGACGAGCAAAAACTTTTGGAAAAACACAGTCGCGATATGAAACGCTGGCGTGTGGAGTTTGAACATGCCGATGCCGGCATGGATGGCGAGCGTCCGCGCTGGGTGGGGGATATCGACGACGAACAGGCGTGGTATAAGATGAATGTGCCAGGCCCGATGACCGACAATGGAATGGACAACTACGACGGCATCGTATGGTTTCGCAAGGTGGTTGAATTGCCCGCTCATTGGGTGGGCCGCGACCTCACGCTGCGATTAGGCCAAGTGGATGATGAAGACATGACCTGGTTCAATGGCACTGTGGTGGGCGGCACCAAGGGAAAGTCGCTCCAGCGCACTTATCATGTGCCCGCATCGATGGTGACGGGGCGTAGGGCTGTGATTGCGGTAAGAGTTTTCGACGAAGTGGGAGCCGGTGGATTGTGCGGCGAGCCCGACTCGTTGACGCTCACGATGGATGGCGAAACCATTTCGCTCGCTGGCGAATGGCTCTATCGCGAGGGCATCTCGCTTTACGGCGAGCACCGTATGCCACAGCCGCCGAGTAGCCATAAGTATTGCAGCAATTTATATCACTCCATGGTGTATCCGCTTCGCGATGTGGCTTTCAAAGGCGTGATATGGTATCAGGGCGAAAGCAATGCCTTCAGATGGCAGTACTATTCTTCGCTGTTTAAAACGATGATAGGCGACTGGCGCACGCTTTGGAAACGCGATTTCCCATTCTATTTCGTGCAAATTGCACGTTGGCAACAGCCGCAGATTGTGCAACCTGATGCCACTTGGGCGCACTTGCGCGAGGCTCAAGCCGATGCACTTTCGATAGCAGGAACGGCAATGATTTCGGCTATCGATATGGGCGACCCTGTAGACCTTCACCCGAAAAACAAGCAAGAGGTGGCCCGCCGATTGGCTCAGGCGGTACTTGCCCACACCTATCATCAGGGAACATACAACCCGCCCGCTTATGCTGGGCAGATGGTAGTAACCAGCAACAAAGCAGTGCTCACCTTCAACCAGCCGCTCACCGTCGACGGCGACCGTGCAGAAGGCTTTGTGGTGGTAGGGGAAGACGGACAGTGGCACGAAGCGAATGCTACAGTCGACGGCAATAAAATCACGATATGGAGTCCAGAAGTGGCTAATCCTGTGGCTGTGCGCTATGCTTGGGCCAACTATCCACACAACAATGTGCGTTCTGCCGACGGCACCCTCCCCCTCGCACCCTTCCGCACCGACCGCGATACCGCCCCCTAATCCCCATTCTGTACCAAAACGTCGCAAATTCTGCGACGATTTTGTTTGATAAATTTGGAAATGCGACGATATTCTTGTATTTTTGTCGCAAAATATGCGACGTTATTTGTCTGCTAATGTCGCAAAATCGTTGGTTGTTATGAAATATATACACGAAAAAGATAATTGGACGGCATTTAGATGGGATGCTTCGTCAATCACAGCTTTGCTTGAAAAAGTAAGTAGGAAGCAAGGCCGCCTTTACGGCAGGTTGTCGTCGTTGGGATTCGACAGTCAACTTAGAGCGGTGGCTGAAAACCTAACATACGATGTGGTTTACTCATCGGAGATTGAAGGTGTTCGCCTTAATGTAGACGATGTTCGTTCATCGATTGCGAAAAAATTGGGAATCGAAAATATCAAACAAACCTCACCTTCTCATTACGTTGATTCGGTGGTGGCTGTGGTGCTTGACGCCATGAATCATTACGACCAAAAGCTGACCAAAACAAAACTTTGTGCATGGCAAGCAGCGTTTTTCCCCTCCGGCTATAGTGAAGGTGCTCAGATTGAAATAGGCAAATATCGCACCCACGAAGAGCATATTGTGTCGGGAGGATTTGGACGAGAGAGGATTCACTATATAGCTCCATCACCAGATAGAGTGGAAGGTGAAATGGAAGAGTTTCTTCGCTGGTTTAATACAGAGGAAGATGCGAGTTCTTTGATTCGCTCTGCCATTGCCCACTTATGGTTTGTCAGTATCCACCCGTTTGAGGACGGTAATGGAAGATTGGCGCGCATTCTTTCAGATATACTGTTGGCACGAGCCGACCAAAGCGAGTTCCGATTCTATAATATATCTTCCCAGATCAATAAAGACAAGCATCACTATTATCAAATATTAGAGCGCGTTCAACGTGGCGATGGCGACATCACAGAATGGATTATTTGGTATGCCGAAACGCTTTCGCGTGCACTTGACGAGGCAGAGTCGATCGTGACCACAGTTTTAAACAAAGGCTTCTTTTGGCAGCGAGTTGGTGCGGTGGTAATGACCGAGAGGCAGAAGAAAATGCTGAACCTTTTCCTTGATGGCTATGAGGCGAAAATTACTTCAAAGACATGGTCGACGCTGGCGAAATGCTCAAAAGACACTGCAATTCGCGACATTCAGGATTTGATGGACAAAAACATTCTTCGAGAAGATATTCCTGGGGCAAAGCGACCGAGTTACTCTATCGTTTATGCTCTCGATGATATCGCGAGTTTTTTCACGGGTGTGGAAGTGATAATGGAAAATGGGAATTATTATCTAACGGCATTATATAAAGGCTCCGCGAGCGTTCGTGAAAGATTGCTGACACTTGATGCCGAAAGATTTAAGAAGGGAGACCTGCCGCTTGCCCATCTTCTAAACAAATATTGCTCTTATATGCATATTGGCAAATGAGTTTTCTGGACTTAAGGATATAAATATGAATCGCCAGAAGTCGTTGTGAGGACTTCTGGCGATTTTATGTTTGTGGCCTTATGGGCTGCGATTACAGGTTTTCGAGGATACGTTTGAGCACCACTTGGCAAGATATTTCGCGGTTGGCAGCCTCTGGAATCACCAGTGAGCGTGGACTTTCAATCACATCGTCGCTCACAATCATGTTGCGGCGTACGGGCAGGCAGTGCATGAAGTGGCCATTGTTGGTGAGCGCCATCTTTTCGGTGGTGATGGTCCAGTTCATGTCGCGGCTGATGATTTTGCCATAGTTAGGGTCGCGGAAGCATGACCAGTTTTTTGCGTATACGAAGTCGGCACCACGCAAAGCCTCGTCCTGGTCGTGAGTCACCTTGGCGCCGCGTGTGAATTGCTCGTCGAGTTCATAGCCTTCAGGACATGCAATCACGAAATCGTAGTCGGTAGCAGTCATCCATTCTGCGAAAGAGTTGGGCACAGCTTGTGGTAGCGCTTTTGGGTGAGGCGCCCAAGTGAGCACCACCTTGGGGCGCTCCACTTCCTTGTGCTCCTCAATGGTGATGAGGTCGGCAAAGGCCTGCAGAGGGTGCACAGTGGCAGTTTCCATAGCGAAAACAGGACGTCCGGAGTATTTCACGAATTGGTTGAAGATAACTTCTTCATAATCGTCTTTCTTGTTTTCGAACCGAGCAAACGAACGTACGCCAATCACGTCGCAGTAGCTGCCCATCACAGGGATGGCTTCGAGGAGGTGTTCGCTCTTGTCGCCGTCCATAATCACGCCGCGTTCGGTTTCAAGTTTCCATGCGCCTTGATTCACATCGAGCACAATCACATTCATGCCCAAGTTCATCGCTGCCTTTTGTGTGCTGAGGCGAGTGCGCAGACTGGAATTGAAGAACACCATCAAGAGGGTTTTGTTTTCACCGAGAGCCTTGTGTGCAAAGCGGTTTTGTTTCACTTCAAGTGCTTCCTTCACAGCGGCATTCAAGTCGCCAATATCACTTACATGTTGAAATACTTTCATAATTTACACGATTGAGTTGCGGGAGCTTCCCAAAGCGGAATGCACCCATAGTTATCCAAATTATAGTGCAAGTTACCAATTTTTTGTGAAACCGCCGCCCTCTTGATGCGAAATTAATGCGCCGTCCCCTTTTTTTGTGAGAATTGGGGAGTGTTTTCGGTTTTTATTATTACTTTTGCGTTGGGCGTTGGGTAATGTGCCTACCATAATGTTGAAACACACATAATCCCAGAAAGTTCATTAGGAGCAAATCCTGACACTATGATAATCTAAAATTTCATCCATGCCCTAATGCACTTTCTGGGATAATGCACTCCTGATGTCGATAATAAATACCTAATTTCAGAAAAACAGAATAATGAAAAACGATTTTAAATCTTTGAGAAAAGCCATCCTGGAAAGGAGAGGCGACCGCGCCTTTTTGAAGTTGATGGCGAATGGTCTTGGCGAAGATGTGGTGGAAGAATTGGTGAGCGATTTTGAAAAATACTCCGATGGCAACTATCATCTCATTGCGCCCTTCAGAGGGGCGTTAGACAGAATTCAGAGAGGCAATGAGTTTAAGGACAGGATGCGAGAAGGATTGTGCAAAAGGAATGAGCCGCTTGCCCAGCTACAGGCATGGTATGCCGACAAGAAGAGCGGTAAGGTGGTGTATGCCCGCAAGCAAATTCAGAAGCGGTTTATGCACCTCGACTATGCCGACCAGTTGAAACTGATGCGGACGATGCTTAATGGTGGAAAAACCGAGCGCGCATGGTGCTACGCCACCTTACGAAAATGGTGGTCGGATGAGTTGGTCGGCGATGTGGAGCGTGTGTGGAATGCTCATCACGAAGAGCGATGCTCTTGGCTTTTTTCCCGATACATGCCGATAGACATTATAAGGAAATATGTGGACGAATTGAGTGTGAACTCAAACTATTACAACCTGTGCAAGTGCCTTGTGGGCGAGCCGTGGTTTACGGTTGACAAAGAGAAACTGCGTCAAGTGGTAGACGACTACAAATATATGTGGATCATGTCGCAAACGAAGGAAGGCCTCACGAGCGAAGAGGCGCAGGAGGTGGTGTTTAACCGCATTGCCTACACCTATAAATATCTCGTTTACATTCGTGCTCGTGAAAAAGAAATCTCGTTGGTGCACATGGATAGTTCTATCGTGAATTTGAACAGATGGACTTCGATTGCAGACGAATTATATATGTGCAAACTTCCCAATATGGACAAGATGTTCTCGAGCATGTGTCGTATGGGATTGTGGGAAGACGTGGAGCAATTCATGAAATTCGATAGCTTTATTCATGACGATTTTTTGAGAATAGAAGGTGCGGTATTGGAACCGAAATTCAGTTTCAGAACCGGATGGGTTGAAGAGTATTCGTTGGAGGGCGAAGAAGAACCGTGGGAGTGGCTTTTTAAGTTTGTCCAGTATTATGTAAAGCAATTTCCGTCGCAATACAAGAGCTTGCTGGTGTGTCCGCATAACGTTTTTGGCGATGCAAATGGCGGGTATTTCCTCACTGGCTATCTGGCTGATAAAGCAGCAATGGATGGAGGGATAATGGGCGAGCCGTTTTCGGAGTCGGGCAGCGACGACAACCTACCATTCTGAAAAAGTGCGGTTGGGTGGTTTTGTTGGCGATTACTGTAAATTTCCGAAAAAATGGTAACTTGTGTTTCGTTAAAATGCTGTATATTTGCAAAGAAATCAATTAAAACTCAAAACGATGAAAAAGACTATTCTTTTGATTTTGGTGGCTGTGTCTTGTTGCATGGCAGCTATGGCGCAGCCAAAGGTGTATATGACCAAGGAAATTAGCCCAGAGGCTTTGGTGCGAATCTATAAAGCACTTGGCAAGAAGGCTACAGGCCGCGTGGCAGTGAAAATTAGCACCGGTGAAATGGGTGGCGAAAACTATCTTCGCCCCACGCTCATTCGCGATTTGGTGGATGAGGTGAACGGTACGCTTGTGGAATGCTGCACCGCGTATGGCGGCAGTCGCCAAGATGTGAAGAAACACTGGGAAACAGTGCATGCACATGGTTTCGACAGCATAGCTGCGGTCGACATCATGGATGAATTTGGGCAAATGCGTATTCCTGTGAACGACAAGAAGCACATTAAATACGACATTGTGGGCGAACACCTCGGCAACTACGACTTTATGATTAATCTTGCACATTTCAAGGGCCACGCGATGGGTGGCTTCGGCGGCGTGCTGAAGAATCAGTCGATTGGTGTGGCCTCAACCGCTGGTAAGGCTTATATCCACACTGCCGGAAAGACCGATGATGCAAGCAAACTGTGGCAAAACCTTCCAGAGCAGGACGCTTTCTTGGAAAGTATGGCTGCCGCTGCACAAGGCGTGGCCAACTATTTCGGCGAAAACATTCTCTACATCAATGTGATGAACAACATGAGTGTGGACTGCGACTGCAGCAGTCATCCTGCCGACCCTAAGTTGAAAGATATGGGCATCCTCGCCTCTACCGACCCTGTGGCGCTCGACCAAGCATGTCTGGATTTGGTGTTTGGCCATAAAGCAGCTCCTGGCGACGACGAAAAGCCACTTATTGAGCGCATCAACCGCCAGCACGGCACCCACATCACCGACTATGCCGAAAAGACAGGCCTCGGCAGCAAGAAATACCAACTCGTGATGATTAAATAATTCGACTCAAGCGACGACGCATAGAGAGGGCGACTGCATCAATGCATGCAGCCACCCTCTTTTTGGTTCGCCCAGCACGATAGCCCCCCCACTGTAAAAAATGCGATTTTTAAGGTTTTATAAATCATTGAAAAATAGTAAAATAACAATAGATTACATCAAAGGGACGGTTCTTTTGATGTAAATATGGAGGGTTAAAAAATGGCTAAGAAGAACCGTCCCCTTTAGCCATTTTTTGGGGGGCAGGATGCCGTTTTGGCGTTGACAAAATGGTGGCGTGGGGCGTAACTTTGCGACAAAAACGACCATGGAAAACACTTCTCAATTTATGCGCCTGGATGAGGGCGAAATGCTCAATCTCTGGAAAACGATTATGCATCTGCAACCTGTACGTCGCGACTGCACTATAGAGCGTGAAGACGGCATCGATGTGGATGAGTTTTTGCTGGTGAGAATTCGCCAGTGGTATGCCAACTTACTTTTGTCGGCACCAGAGGGTGTGGTGCCTGTGGAGGATGTGAAGGACCAGTTGTCGCTGATGATGGCTGACAACGGGGTGGTAACGGCGATGGTGCCGCCCGAATGTGTTCGCCCTGTGGAGTGGAAACTTGCGGCTTGGAAAAAGAGTGTGACTCTGTTTCTGCAGCCCGATGTGCCAGAAGTAGCCTACCTGCACAATGAGTGGACACAACCGGGGGTGTGCGAGCCTGCCGCTGTGGATTATGGCAATCGCATTTTGCTCTTTTCGCTTCCTGAAGGCGAACTTCCGATTTTCGACATGGCGCGGTGTGTGGTGCGTCCTGCCGACGGCACCTACTCCTTCCACGCCTCTGCCCTCTCTACAATACCCTCTTGGGCAGCCACCCTTCCGCCCATGCCTTGATGAGGGTCGGGAAATTCGATTTTTCCAGGAATTTCGGTATAAAACGAGGCGCCCTTGCCATACTCGCTTGGCAAGGGCGCTATGTCGTATTTCTGGGATAGGTTATTTTAGCCAGCCGGCTTGTTTGTACCAGGCGATGGCTTCTTTCACGCCGCGCTCCAGATCGTATTGCGGGGTGAAGTGGGAGTCGCGCTCTGTGTCGGCGGTTTCGCAGAGCCAGTTGCGCTGCTTGAGGATGCGGAACTTGTCGACATTGAGGGTGGTGGGTTTGCCGGTGAACTTGGTGTAGATGGTGCAGAACACACACACCATCTGCACGAGCCAGATGGGGCAGGTGATGGGAATCACGAACTTTTTCTTCAGCTCGGCACACACTATTTTGCGGAATTCCTTCTGAGTGTAGCCTTTGTTTTCGCTGATGAAGTAGGCGCGATATTTTGGCCCGGCTTCAAGGGCATTCATCACCGCAGTGGCGAGGTCTTTCACATAGATGAAAGTGAGCATCTGCTTGCGGAATCCGACGCTGAAGTCGAACCCCGATGCGATAGATTTCATCATCAAGAAATAGTCGCGTTCGTGAGGTCCGTACACACCTGTACATCGGAAGATGGTGTAGGGGAAGTCGGAAACCATCTTCAGATAGTTTTCGGCTTTAGCCTTCGACATGCCGTAGCGAGTGTTGGGCACGGGGTCGTCGGTGATTTTGAATGGCGTGTAGTTCTCGTCATCGCCCACACCCATCACGCTGAGGCTGCTCATGAGCAGGAACACTTCTGGCACGGCATCGATGGCTTTCAGCGTGTCGACGAGCAGTCGCATGTAGCCATAGTTGATGCGCTCAAAGTCGAGGTAGTTGGCCGCCTTGGTGGCACCAAGGTTGTGCACCACATAGTCCCACTTGCCGCCATTCGCGGCGATGGTTTGCTCAAGTGTGGATTTGAGTGCTTCTTCATTGGTGAAGTCGAGTTCGATGAAATGAATGCGTTCGTCTTGCAAAAACTCACGGTTGGTGCTCTTGCGTACGGCAGCCCAGGTCTCGAAGCCACGGTTGAGTGCTTCTGCCACGATAAAACCGCCGATGAATCCACCGGCACCAGTTACGAGAATTCTTTTAGCCATATATCACTTTCTTGATTTTGTTCACAATAGTTTCGGGTTGGATGTCGCCGAGGCATTGATAGTCGCCCAGTCGGCATGGTTTTTGCCCAAACACGGAGCAAGGTCGGCATGGGAGGTCGAGTTGCACGGCATTAGCCTCGTCTTGCTTCCATCCCATAAAGCCACAGTGGGGGTGGGTTGCTCCCCACACGCTCACTACGGGCAGACCAGCCACCGATGCGAGGTGCATATTGGCGGAGTCCATAGAGAGCATTACATCGCACTTTTGCATCAGAGCGATTTCGTCGGTGAAGGTGTGTTTGATTTCGGCAATCGACACCGAGTGTTCATACTTCTTCACCAATGGGCGTAGCGCCTTTTTTTCTTTGTCGCCACCGCCGAAAAACATCACCGTCACGCCATCAATTTTCGTAAGGCTTTCCACCACTTTTTCAATCAGCGGTAGTGGATATTCCTTGCCTCGGTGCTGCGAAAATGGCGCTACAGCCACCCAGCGCTCGCCTTCTTGTTTGTCGGGCACGAGTTGGCTGTGGGTGATGGGTGCAAAGCCGCTGAACGATTCTTCCCACTCAAAACCGAGTGAGCGGAACACCTGTTCGTAGCGGTCGTGAGAAGTGGTGAGTTGGTGATGGATTTTGCCTTTCACCAATGCGCGTTTTTCCTTGCGACCTTTGTCGATGCGCACCACCTTCACGCCGTGCAGACGCATAAAGAAGCCGATGACCCAGGTGCGCATCACGCTGTGCAAGTCGGCCATGTGTGTGACGGCGTATTTCTTGCGGAGTTCAGAGGCGAGTCGTCGCACACCCAGCAGTCCTTCGTATTCCTTAAGGTTCACACCTTCTACGGTGAGGTTGTCGGGGCGCTGAATCATCGTTTCGGCAGGCCACGGGCGCGTGACGAACACAAAGTGCACATCGGGATTGGCGCGGCACACCGAGTAGACCACTGGCACACTGATGACCACATCGCCCAACGCCGAAAAGCGGGTAATGAGAACGGTTTTGCCGTATGTTTTATTTTTTGCCATAAAGTACCGGATTGGTGGCCGGATCATTGTAGAGTTTCATTTGGCGATACACCTTCATGAATTTTCTGCCAGCTGCGATATCGTCGAGCAGCTGGTCGATAGCAGTGGTGAGGTCGACGCGTTGTTCGAGCAGCACCGCCAATTTTGCGTTGCAACGCTGTAGGTGTTCGTCGTCCACATCGGTGCGTGAAGCCTGTTCGCGCATGTGGTAGATTTTGAGCGCCAAGATAGAGAGGCGGTCGACAGCCCACGCAGGACTTTCAGTGTTGATAGTGGCATCGTCGAGCACTTTCACATCAGCGAATTTTTCGCGGAAGTAAGTGTCGATTTCTTCCACCAGGTCGGTGCGGTCTTGATTCGACTTATCGATGCGGCGCTTCAGTGCCAAGGCATCTTTTGGGTCGATTTCAGGGTCGCGGATAATATCTTCGAGGTGCCATTGCACGGTGTCAATCCAGTTTTTTACAAACAAGTCGGCTTCGATAGAGCCATTTTCGTAAGGATTAGTGACTTTAGCGTCCACATCATCGGTCTGGTGATAGAGCGCAACAGTGGCATCGAAAAGTTCGTTACATTTTTCTGCAAATTTCATAATAGATAATCTTGTATTTTTTTTGGGGGTTACAAAGTGCTAAATTGCTATTGCAAGCACATATTATTCCAATTAATGCACAAAGATACGAAACCGCCCACATATCCACAATTTTCCACCCTATTTTTTGCAATAACCCCAAAAAGAGACATGAACCCTGAAAGGTTTTTGGACAACATTCGTGGTTCATGTCAGTGTTGAAAGGAATGGGGAACGGACTTCATTATGAAATCTGTTTTGGACTCTTTATGCTTTTGATAAGGAAGGCGCGCCTACCGATGTGTGAGTATTGCAAAACTTCAAATCCAGCCATTTCCTCTATCCTGTTCATTTCTTTCTTGCCGTAGATGTGGTAGTCGCCATTATTGGAGAACCGAAGCAGAGGATTGAGCAATCCTCTTACTGGCTGAGGCACAAAAGGGTCGGCAATCAGCATAGCGGCGCCAGGTTTCATTACCCGATAGAATTCCTTGAGCACGGTATCTGGATGTGTGTAGTGGTGAAAGGCGAAAGTGCATGTGAGCACATCGACCGATGCGTCGGCAAATGGCAAATGTTCGGCCGATTCCACTTCAAGGCGTGCTTTGTCGCCGAGGCGTTTTCGCGCTTCTTTTATCATCTTCGGAGAGAAATCTACACCGCAGAGATGGAGAGGAGTGTCGGTGAGCCTCGACAGCAATTCTCCGTTGCCACAGCTCACATCGAGCAATGTTCCAGACTGAGTGTTGGCGAGGATACTGTGTATTACTTCGTAGATAGGCTCGCAGAATCTCCCATCATGTGAATTGGCATATTTTGGTGCTATTTCGTTGAAATGGCGAATGCTCTTTTCTTCGTTAGTTGTCATTTTTTCGTTGTCGTTATAAGTTATTCTACCTATGGCCATTCCAGCCAAGAATCCTATTATTATTGTGGTCAGGAATCCTTCTGCCAGTGATGGAAGGGCTGATATGATAATATCTGATAGAGTGTGCATATTCGTGTTAGTTTTCTGCCCCCCCCCCTCTACAGGGAGAGGGGGGTAGCATGAAATGTTTGGATATTTGTTGTTATTTTCCCATACGGGCTTTTTGCTTTTCGCCAGCGCCAGAGCCGCGGTATTTCTTGCTGGTTTCGTTGAGTTTCCATGTCACGCTCACTTGGAAGGTGCGGTGTGCAGGGGTGGTCAAGGCGAGTTCGCGAACCCCGAATATGGTGGCACCAGTCTTGTGCAAGTGGAATGGGTCGTAGCAACGCACGTCGAGGGTGAGTCGTCCGGCAGCGCGCAAGTTGAAGTCCTTTTGCACACCAAGTTGGGTGTCGATTTGTGCACGGTCGAGTCGGAAGTTGGTGTAGTCGCAGCCTTTAGGCACGAATTGGATAGCGGCGTTGAGTCGGAAGTTGTGAGGAAGTTCGAAGTCGTTTTTCCATGCCACCTGTAAGAATGGGTGGTTGAGGGTCATCTTTTCGCCTTTCATATTGAGGCTCTTGTAGTTTTGCAAAATCAGTCCCACGCTCCACATAGGGTGCCAAGCGCTAAACACAGGGCGGTAAGATGGGCTAATCATCATGCGATTGAACTCGTCGCCGTTAGCAGGGTGAATCAAGCTAACCAATGGGTCGGAAGAGCCGGGGAATGGTTCGGTGATCATCGTCACGTTGTCTTTTGTGCGCTGGAAGTTCATATTGAGGTTGAACGCGTTCCAAGCCAAGTTGTAGACCAGAGAGTGGGTGTAGGTTGGGCGCAAGTAAGGGTTACCGCTTTGGTAGGTATACTTGTTGATGTAGATAGTGCTTGATGTGAGGCTCGAGTAGGCAGGTCGGTCGATGTCGCGTCGGTAAGAGAGCGACATTTGTGTTTTGCCCACCGGCATTGCGAGCACCACAGTTGGGAACCAGTCGCCATAGTTGCGGCACACTTCGTCTTGGCGTACGCCAAAGTTGTAGTAATTGTTGCTCAGGTGCTCGTAGCGAATGCCAGCTTGTGCATAGAGTTTGCCGAATTGGTGACCGTATTCAACGAATCCGCTTGCCATGTTTTCCTTGATGCGGCTGTCGGTGTTTTGTACGGGCAGACTTTGTTCGCTCACGAAAGAATAAGAGTCGGCGCGGTTGTTGTGCGAGTATTCAGCCCCCATGGTGAGGTTGCCTCCCCAGAGCGGGTGTGTGAGCACGAGTTTGGTGGCCCAGAAGTTGTTCTTGCTCACGGTGAGGTTGTTGATGTTGGTCACCGTTTTGTTGCCATCTTTGTCGACGATGGTTTCGCGAGTGGAGTTAGGGTCGTTGGTGTTGTCGAAGAGTCCGTCCACGTTGAAATCGATGCCCAGATTTCCCACCTTACCATTGTAGTAAGCGTTGAAAATGTGCTTTTTGAACGATTCTCTTTGGTTGATGTCGCTTTCAGAGTGTTCGGAGCGCGCGCCATTCTCGTAACTGTCGCAAGTGAACGTGGCGGTGTTGTCGGATGCTGGATGGCGGTCCCACTTGTAGAACGCACCGATAGAGTGGTTTTCGTTGAATTGATAGTTGAGTTGGATTTGTGGTGAGAAACCTCTCCAAATCTTTTTCTGTTCGCTATAGGATTTGCCTTCGATGAAGTCGGTGCCGTTGTAGTACGAGAGCACATTGTCTTGAGGTGATTGGCTGTTGTATTGTCCTGCCCACACGTTGAGCGTGACGTCGAGGCCACCGGTGCGGTAGTTGATGTCGATATCGTCGAGCACGGTCCATTCGTATTGGCGGTAGGAGTCGAAAAAGTTGGCAATGCTGAATCCGTCGCCTTTCTTTTTCTTCAAAGTGATGCGCACCACCGCCTTGGTGCTTGCTGCATAGCGAGCCCCCGGGTTTTGCACCACGTCGACACTTTGGATTTGGTCGGATTGCAGGCGGGAGAGTTCGGAAAGGTCTTGAACCTTTCTACCATTGATATACACTTCTGCCGCCCCGCGTCCGAACACCTCCACTGCGCCATCTTTTTCCGCCTTCAGCGCAGGAATCTTCTTGAGCGCATCGCTGGCGGTTCCGGCTTTTTCCAGGATGGTTCCAGCCACCGTTGTGCGCATGGCGTCGCCTTTCACGTGTGTTCTTGGCAGTGTGCTTTTCACCACCACTTCACCGAGCATGTGGCTGTCTTCGCTCATGCGAATCGGGTCTGATGCCATGTAGCCATTTTTGATATTGATATATATAGTTTGATATCCAATGCTTGAAATTTTCAGGATACCGTTTTTCACAGTGCTGCCAAGATTAAACTTGCCAGCCTCGTCGGTGGTGGTTCCGGTCACGAAGGTGGAGTCGTTGTTGAGGAGTACCACATTCACGAAAGGCATCGCTGTGCCATTTTGTTCTTGAATAGTTCCAACATAGGTAGTGGCTTTGTCGTTTTGTTTTGCCAGGGCAGCTGTAATGCCCATCATTAATACAAAGAGAATGCAAATAAATTTTTTCATTGTTTTTTTATTTTTCGTATTTTTATTTTTTTCATCGTAGGTTCGAAACTCATCTCGGGTGAAAGGATTGGCGCCGTTGCATTTTTTTGACGCCGGTCCGACGAGAAAAGGTTTCGTGCGATTTCGTGGTGCAAAAGTAGAAATGTTGAAAAAACCGCGCAAGAAATACGCGAGACGGGGGTGTGACACATGAAAATGTCACGCATTTGTCACGTTTTTCGGCGAAAAAACTTCAAAAACGGCGAATGTTGTAGTGTTTTTTTTATAATTTTGTGCCGTAGAAACGAAACTTCTTTTTTGTGAATTTTTATTACTCCGCATGAAATATTTAGTACACTTCTGTTTTATTCTTTTGCTGATTCCGGTGATGTTTGGCTGCAAAGATGCCGGGCAAGAAGCACAACAAGCTTTCGATGAAGGCACCCAATTTTTGGCACAGCAAAAGTGGAATGAGGCAGGCGAACGCTTGCTCCATTCGTTGGCTTTGCAAGATGAGAAAACACCTTCTCCGCTATTGGCGCTCACCTACAACAACATCTCAAAAGTGTACTGGAACCAGGACTACAACAGCAAGGCTGTGGCATATGCTCTTAAAGGGCTTCGGTGTGCCAACGAGCTGGGTGTAGATTCGCTGAAATTGAAACTTACCAACCGCGTGGCGTCGAGTTATTATTTGGCGGAGAATCACGATACCGCCATCACTTACTTCAAGGACTTGGTGTCGATGGCTATCAAATGTGGAGATTCGGCAATGGTGGTGAACGCATTCAACAATATCGGTGCAGTGCTCATTTCGCAGCAAAAATTCGAGGATGCGCTCAAGGAATTCGATAAGGCACAAACTTATTCCAGCAATCCCCAAAAAGACGGATACCTCTATCACTACAACCGTTCGCGCTGCTTTAGTTATCTGGGGCGCTGGGAAGAATGTGAAAAGGAGATTCGCTTATGTATGGCCCTGACCGACAGTGGCGAGGTGGAAGCAATTCAGAAACTTTATGCGCGCTTGTTTCGCTGCAAAATGGCACAAAAGCAATTCGAACAGGCATGTGTGTTTGCCGATTCTTCCGATAAGTTGAGAGATTCTTTGCTGGTGCTGAAGCAGCGTGAAGAATTGAAAAGCATTACCGAGCAGCATCAGCAAGAGAAATTCGACATGGAACAGCGACTGCAACGCATTCACTGGATGCTGGTGGTGCTTTGTATTGTGGTGGTGGCAATAGGCGTCATCGCCTATGTGCTGCACCGAAGCAAACGGCGAGCGCTGAAGTTGCAGCAACGCCTTGAGTCGCTGAAATTGCAGATTGTACGCGAATCGGAGCGCCGTGAAAATGCTTCGGATAGCGCAGAATCGGTCCCCGACAAGAATTTGGAAAATTTGCAGATGGAGCAATTTAAAGTGGCGCGCGACCTGTATCGTATGCGCCCCGATTTCAGCAAACTTCGTCAGCTGAAATATCGCACCGACAAAAACTATCTTACCGACGAGCAGCGCATGCCACTCATCGACAGCGTGGTGGAAGTATTCCTCGATTCAATGCAAGGTTTGCGTAATGCTTATCCCGAATTGTCGACCGATGAATGCATCTATGCCGTGCTGGTGTATTTGGGTTGCAGCAATGCCACTATTTCTATCCTCACAAAGACCACAGAGGCCACATTGCGTAAGCGCCGTAGCCGATTCCACCAGAAGACCAACGACCAGATTTTCGCTTACCTGATGAAGGCATGATACATGCCCCTATATTATAATGCGAAATTGGGTGTTTTGTAGGGAAGCTCGGCTCGAGCAAATATTTTTTTGCGACCTTCAAATTGGGAATAGATTGTTCCCGATTCTTGGAAGTAGAATGGAATCGATAAAAATCGAGTTGCATTTTGCCTCCCCATTTCTTGTGGTGGGAATTATGTAAGATTAAATTTATTTGTATTCTTGCAATTCATTTTAATTATTTCTAAATTTGCATTATCACTTTGTAAAACTAATTCATAGAAAAACGATTATGTCAAAATTAACTTATGGCATCAATAGAAAGACGGGCTCCCTCGTTTTCATTGGAGATGTGGAGAGAGGGGATAAATGTGATTGTATTTGCCCAAATTGTAAAGCTCCACTTGTTGCTAAGAAAGGAAAAATTAAAGAACATCATTTTGCACATAGAAGCGAAATTGAATGTAAAGGTGCTTGCGAGTCGGCACTTCATTTATTGGCAAAAGAAATACTTGAAGAAAGAAAAATTTTAAGATTGCCTATTTTGGGTCATGCAGTGGTGTTTGATAAAGTGTTGCTGGAAAAAAAAGACCATGAAACAGGTCTTGTTCCTGATTGTGTGGGGATAGTGGGTAATACCGAGATTTGGATTGAATTTTTTAAAACTCATGCAGTTGACGACGGGAAAACCCAAGAAATACGAAAAACTTCAAGACTATGCATAGAAATAAATTTAAACGATGTAGAGTTGGATAAAGAAGAAGTTCAATCTTTTTTGGAGTCAAAAATTGAAGGTAGAAAATGGGTTAATCCGACGGACAATAGCTTATATAAGTATGCATTAACAGAAGATGAATCACTTGTGGACATAAATAGCGACATTCTCCACAAGCATTTGCATTTTTACTGTATTTCTTGTAAGCAAGAGGTGTATCCTGTTTTGGTGAACGGGAAACCTTTGTTCTTTTTTCACAAAACTTATAATTCAAATTGCAAAGCCAATGATTATTTGGTAGATTTGGGGATATATGCAATCAAAAAGCAATTGCAGAGTAGGCCAACTTTAATGGTGAAAACGATTATTGATGAAGAGTGCAAATCAAGACATAAATGCCCATACAAGAATGAAGATTGTGTAAAGCATAGTATTCAAGTCGTTGATGCTTATGAAGATGGTTATAGTAAAAGAACTATTGAAACTTATAAAGATAATTGTTTTTATGGGGTAGTGCTAAAGAGTGATAATCCTCAAAAGCCAAACATATTAATTGGAATAGTTAGAGAGGAAAAAGAAGAGAGCTTCATGAGATTCAATCATTTTGACTCTAATAATCATGACGTTATTATAGATGATGACAGCCAGAATACAGTAATTCTCTCTAATGATTTGTTTTTGAACGAGGACTACTTAATGGATGTTATTTCACAAAGGAACTTGTTACAAAAAGACATGTTGCAAGGTGCATTATTTTGTATAAAAATCCCACACTCCGTTCAAAAGGATAGAAAATGTTTCAATAGAAACTTTTATCGTTTTTCGCTTTACGAAACAGGGGAGACGTCCGTAGTTAAGGTTTTTTGTAATGATATCAAAAGAGGGCAACTCTCTCGGAATTCAATATTAGATATTTATCTGTACAAGAACAGAGACTACAACTTTTCTGCCGTTAAAAGAATTGGATTGAATTATTGCTTGAAGCATAATTATATAACAGACTACTGTGAAATTTGCAAAAATGTTGTGTGGCAAAAAGGTTGCGTTGCACCACCCCAAATGAGCACAAACCATATGGGAACAATGGTTTGCAAAAACTTTGAAAGATACGAAGCTTGTTTGTTAGAGGTGTTTGTAGATGAAGATGAGCCAATTATAGTCGTAAAATAGTGATTTTTGTGTAGCATAAGATTGGGAATTATTGGTTGAGGGTGGCGAGGATGCCAGCGAGGAGGTTGGCGGTCTCGAGGGTGTCGGTGGCTGTTTCGATATTGGTGGAGTCGAAGCGGAGTTGCGCCTTGCTGTAGAACGGCTCTCGTTCGGCGAGTTTTTCCTTCACAAATCCGAGAATTTCTTCATTGCTCTTGTCGGCGATGAGCGGTCGTTTTGCCTTTTGTTCAGGCAAGCAGAGGCGAGCCGCAATGCGTTCGGGCGCAGTGGTGAGCCAGATGGTAAGTCCCATCTCGTTCATCAATTCCATGTTGCCGGCAAAGCATGGTGTGCCGCCACCGCACGCCACGATGCCACCCATGCCCGCTACTTCGCGCAGGGATATCCGCGGTGCCATGGAGATGCTCACGCG